>JBQCEF010000140.1:0-5005 GCA_051960495.1 Nocardioides sp.
ACGAGCTCGTCGTAGTCCTCGTCGTTGGCGAACGTGGTCAGGTCGAACTCCGGCACGCTCAGCATCTCGGCGTAGGCGTGCGCCATCCGGCGCGGCGTCTCGAGCATCGCGTCGTCGTCGAGGGGGAGCCCGAGGGCGGCGAGCAGGTCGGCGGCCGCCTGCTCGGCCGCCCCCAGGTCGACCTCGGGCGCCGGCGGGGAGGAGATCCGCGGACGCCACCGGTCGAGCCGGGTGGGTGCCGGGGTCGGGGGCGACGGGGTGGGGGTCGCGGGCGACGGGGTGGGGCTCAGCGAAGTCTGGGTCATGGCCGGTCCTGGTGCGGAGATCTGTAAGAGAGAGTACTGTCGACTTTAGGGGCGCGACCGTGTTCCGTCAAGACATGTCTCTTTTACAAGGAGCGGTGTGACCGACGAGCTCTCCGCGCAGGCGGCCGGCATCGGCGCGCTGGCCGAGCCGGTCCGGCGTGACCTCTACCGCTACGTCGTCGCCCAGCCCGCGCCGGTGAGCCGCGAGCAGGCCGCGGCGGGTGTCGGCGCCGCCCTGCACACGGTGAAGTTCCACCTCGACAAGCTGGTCGACGCCGGCCTGCTCGACGTGGAGTTCCGCCGGCTCACCGGCCGCACCGGCCCGGGCGCGGGCCGGCCGGCCAAGCTCTACAAGCGCGCCGCCGCAGAGCTGGCGGTCTCCCTGCCGCAACGCCGCTACGACCTGGCCGGCCGGATCCTCGCGACCGCGGTGGACCGCGCCTCGGGCGGATCGGTTCCTCTCGACGACGCCGTGCGCACCGCGGCCCGGGAGGCGGGCACGCGCGCCGGCGCCGGCGCTGCGGACCTGACCGAGGCCCTGGTGGAGCAGGGCTTCGAGCCGCGCGCCGACGACGACCAGGTCGTGCTCACCAACTGCCCGTTCGACGCGCTGGCCCGCGAGCACACCGCGCTCGTCTGCGGCCTCAACGAGGAGTTCGTCGGCGGCCTGCTCGAGGGCGTCGGGTGTGCGGACTGGCGGGCGTGCCTCGAGCCCGAGGAGGGCCTGTGCTGCGTCAGGCTCCGAGCCGTAGGTCGATGACCACGCTCATCAGCCCGTCGTAGCGCGTCGCACGCGCGGCGAGGCCGGAGCGGGCGACCGAGCCGAGTACCGCCTCGTTGTCCGGCTGGGTGAGGCACAGCAGCGACTCGTAGCCGGCCGAGCGCGCCTCGTCGGCGACCGCGAGCAGCAGGGCGGTGCCGATCCCCAGGCCCTGGAAGCCGTCCTGGACGAGCACACCCACCTCCAGGTCGGCCGAGGACAGCGGGCCCGCGCTGGCCACGCCGACGACGTCGCCGCCGAGCTCCGCCACCACGCTCCAGCCGCCCTCGGGCTCGAGCGTCACGCGTGCCAGCCTGTGCGGCACCTGGGGCAGCGGGGCGTGGAAACGCCGGTAGCGCGACTCCTCGGAGCAACGGTCGTGCAGGCGGACCACTGCCGCCTCGTCGGTGCTCCGGCCGTGCCGGAAGGTGATCAGCGCCGGCGCGGAGGCATGAGCCGGTGAGGTCGTCACGGTCATCGCAGCGCTCTCCTCTCGTCCTCGGGGTGCTCCGAGCCTCGCGCGTCGAGGTTTCGTGCCGGCCACGAGCGTGTTTCCTGCGCACGAACTTCCTCGCCCTCCCCGGTGTCGCCGCGCGAGTGCAAGACTGGCGGCCATGAGCACCTTCGAGACGGTGCACGAACCGCTCCCCGCCCGCGACGTCGTCCTGGGGCGCACCACGCACGTGCGCCGGCTGCTGCCCAACAAGAACCGGCGGATGGTGGGGGCGTGGTGCTTCCTGGACCACTACGGGCCCGATGACATCAAGCAGGTCGGCGGGATGTGGGTGCCGCCGCACCCGCACACCGGGCTGCAGACCGTCACCTGGCTGTTCGAGGGGCTCGGCCTGCACACCGACAGCCTCGGCTCGAAGCAGCTGATCCGGCCGGGCCAGCTCAACGTGATGACCGCCGGGCACGGCATCTGCCACGCCGAGATCTCCCCGCCCGAGGCCCCGACGCTGCTGCACGGGGTGCAGCTGTGGGTCGTGCTCCCCGATGCGGTCCGCGACAGCGCGCCGGCCGACTTCACGCACCTGGCCGAGCTGCCGACGTACGAGGAGGACGGCACCTCCATCAAGGTGCTGGTCGGCGAGCTGGCGGGGGAACGGTCCGGGGCGCCGGCGCACACCCCGCTGGTGGGCGCACAGATCACGCTCGCCCCCGGGGCGCACGCCACCGTCCCGCTCGAGCGCGAGTTCGAGTACGGCGTGCTCGTCGTGCAGGGCGACGCGATGGTCGGCGGCACCGAGGTGCCGCGCAACGCGATGGCCTACCTCGGCACCGGGCGGCACGGCCTCGAGCTCGCCGCGGCCGACGGCGCCGGCGAGGACACCGTCTTGATGCTGCTCGGCGGCGAGCCGTTCGAGGAGGACATCGTGATGTGGTGGAACTTCATCGGCCGCAGCCACGACGAGATCGTGGCGCAGCGCGAGGACTGGAACGGCGACGGCATCGGGTCCCGCCCGCCCCGCTTCGGTGCGGTCGCCGACTTCCACGGCGACCGCCTGCTCGCGCCGCCGATGCCCAACGTGCGGCTGCGGCCCCGCGGACGCTCCGGCTGACCGGTTTTCCCGTCCTGCTGGCATCTCGCGTCCCAGTAGGTCACAATGGGCACACAACTTCACAAGCGTGGTGAACCGACACTCCTGTCACCGACCGAGACCGCTGGGGAAGGCGTACCTCGACGCCGGATCAACAGGAGGACACGGTGACCACACGTACTGCGACCAGGGGCGTGCTCTACGTCCACTCTGCGCCGTCTGCGCTGTGCCCGCACATCGAGTGGGCCGTGGGCGGCGTGCTCGGCAATGCCGCCAACCTGGACTGGACCCCCCAGGGAGCCCAGGCCGGGACCTACCGCGCCGAGTTCTCCTGGGCCGGTGACGCGGGCACGGCGGCCGCGATCGCCTCCGCCCTGCGCGGCTGGAACCACCTGCGCTTCGAGATCACCGAGGAGCCCACCGGCGCCACCGAGGGCGCCCGCTACTCCTACACCCCCTACCTCGGCATCTTCCACGCCGTCACCGGGCTGCACGGCGACATCATGATCCCCGAGGACCGCCTCAAGGCGGCCGTGGTCAAGGCCGCGCTGGGCGACACCACGCTGCTGCTCGAGATCGACAAGCTGCTCGGCAAGCCGTGGGACGACGAGCTGGAGACGTTCCGGCACGCGGGCGACGGCGCCCCCGTGCGCTGGCTGCACCAGGTCGTCTGACCCGGATCCGGGCGTTCGTCTGCGGCGGATCGAGGCCGTCGCCGACGATTGACCGGTGAGATCTCGGGTCGTCCTGCTCCTGCTGACCGTGGCCGCGACCCTGCTGGGCGCGGTCGGGTGCGGCACGCACCCCGCCGAGCCGGTGGTCGCGGCGCGGCCCGCCCCGGTGCTCGGCGCCGCGCACAACGACACCAGCACGCCGTTCAACTTCGTCTCGATCCCGGCGCTGCGCGCGCACCGCTTCGACGGCCGCGGCCTGCGCCTGGGCCGGGTGCTCGCCCGCGACCTCGCACTGACCCGCTACGCGGTGAGCTACCGCAGCGGCTCGCTGCGCATCACCGGCGTGATGGACGTGCCGGCCCGGGCCGGCCGGTACCCGCTGGTGGTGCTCGCGCACGGGTGGACCCTGCCGGAGCGCTACACGAGCGGGTCGATGATGGAGCGGGAGCGCCGCGCGCTGGCCGCGAACGGCTTCGTCGCGCTGCAGATCGACTACCGCAACCACGCCGGCTCGTCCCGGGAGGGCGACGACTACGTCCGCCGGCCGCTGGGCTACCCCGAGGACCTGGTCAACGCGGTCCGCGCGGTGAAGCGCGCCGGGCTGCCGTTCGTCGACGCGTCACGGGTCGGGCTGTTCGGCCGGTCGATGGGCGGCGGGGTCGTGCTCAACGCGCTCACGGCACGGCCGCACCTGGCCGATGCCGCGTTCCTCTACTCGCCGGTGAGCTCCTCGGCGGTGGACACGTTCCGGCGCTGGGTGCGCCCGGACCCGTCGCTGCGCGCGCTGGTGGAGGCGTCGTACGGCACGCCCGCGACCCGGCCGCGGGTCTGGCGCCAGGCCAGCGCGCGGACCTACCTCGACCGCGTCGAGATCCCGGTGCTCGTCGCGCACGGCACCGCGGACAGCACGTGTCCGGTCCGCTGGAGCCGCGCGACGGTCGCGGCGCTGCGGGCGGGTGGTGCCGACGCGCGGCTGCAGACCTACCCGGACGAGGAGCACCGGTTCGGCGCCGCCTGGCCCGCGATGATGCACAGCGCGGTCACGTTCCTGCGCACCCAGCTGCGCTGAACCCCGATTCGTCTGCGCTGTTTCGTCTATTTTCAGCGGAACGATCGCAGACGAACCGGGGTCACTTGCTCGGTTGCGGGGCGTCCGGGACGTTGCAGTCCTTCACCTTGGGGTTGACCCCGACGTAGTTCAGCGGGCCCGCGACGACGGTCACCGCGATGGTGCCGATCTCCGCGCAGTTCTTCTCGTCGTTGGAGAAGTAGCCGCGCTGCAGGGCCGCCAGGGCTCCGATGACGAGCCAGATCACGACGATGACCGATCCGATACGCATGTGTGCCTCCTGGTCCGAGGTGTTCCCCGAGGGGAGGGAGTGAAACCCGGCGCGTGGGGCGGCTGCGGCACGTCGCGGCCCGCGGATGCCAGCAGGCCCGGGGGATGATGGGGTCATGGGAAGCCGTCCCCGTGTGCGCGCGGTCCTCGCCGGCCTGCTGACACTGGTCGCCGCGTGCACGAGCGCCGGACCGTCGGCCGAGGCACCTCGGACGGGTACGACGAGCGCGAGTGCGTCGGCGTTCCCCGGCCCGGGGACGACGTCGGTCGATCCGGAAGCCGACGGCATCTCTGAGCCGGCGGGGCCGACCGCCAGTCCCACCTCCCGGCCGCGGCCGGTGTCGATCCCGGCGCTGTTCGACAAGGCGTACGACGGCCGCGGGCTC
>JBQCEF010000141.1:0-2236 GCA_051960495.1 Nocardioides sp.
ATCTGTGAGCTCCACGTGTCGACTGTTGAGCACGATGTCCACGACAACCTCCCGATTGCTTCGGTGACTGGATCCCCGCTACGAGCCGCCCACCCTAGTGGCGACAAGATGAAGCCCGTCCGGCCGACCTGGTCTTCGACCCCACAACCGCCTGCTGAGGCTCTCGCAGCTTGGATGCCACTACCCGCCTTCTCCCCCGGGCACGCCGTATCGGACGGCGCGTGGGGGGCAGGACTTACCTCTAAGCCGCACCGTGATCGACGAAAAACGGGGGCTGCGCCCCCGTGCCTCGTCTTACGTGGACCGTTTCGCCTGCGACTGGCATCGGCTAGCCGACGGAGCGTCTGGTGGCCCAGATCACCGCCGACGCAACCACGGACCCGGACGGACTCCATACACAGACGCTAGTCGTCCCCCGTCGAAACCGGTAGGGAAGGGGGCTCGCCAATGCGCCGGCGGGTCGCCGCCACCGCTGCCACCCCCGCCACGACGTGGCCGGAGGCCTCGAGCGCCCTCTGGGCCTCGCGGGCGGTCGCACCGGTGGTGATGACGTCGTCGACGACCACCACCAGGCCTGCCGACGGCCGCCGCCGGGCCCGGAACGCGCCGGCCAGGTTGGCCGCCCGGGCCTCGGCACCGAGACCGGCCTGGTCCTCGACCCGACCGGCCGCCACCAGCAGCCGGCACACCGACGCCGCGGTGCCCGTACGACGCAGCCGCGCCGCCGCGACCCGTGCCGTGCGCAGCATCGGGTCGTGCCCGCGCCGGCGCACCACCGCGGGCCGCGAGGGCACGGGCACGAGGACCACCGGGGTGCCGGGCGGCGCCCCGGCCGCCGCAGCCAGGTCCCGGACCACGCCGGCGAGCACCTCGCCGAGCGGCCGGGCGAGGGCCAGCGCCTGCCGCTCCTTGTGCGCCACCACGAGCGCCCGGAGTGCGCCGCCGTACTCCCCCGCGGCCATCGGCAGGGCCAGCCCATCTGGGCACGGTGTCGGCCACGCCACGACGCCGGCGCTCGGCAGGCCGTCGCGGCATCCCGGGCACAGTGCGCGTCCGGGACGAGAGCACACCGCGCACGTGGAGCCGAGGAACAGGTCTGCCGGCACGTCCCACACCGCTCCAGCGTGGCTCCCCGTGGGACGCCGGGGCCGGCGCCGGGCGCGGCCTGTGGACCCACGGACGCGCCCTGCCCCGGTGGACGGGACCCGGCCGGTCAGCCGACGAACGTCGGCGAGCGCAGCCCGGGCTCCAGGCCCGCCCCGACCCACCGGCCGTTCGCGGCGAGGGCGAACATCTACCCGGTCGCTGCCCGGATGTAGAGCGGCGCGCCGAGGACCGGGGAGGTGACCAGGCGCGACGCCCGGCCCCGGTAGGTCTCGGCGTCGGTGGTCGACTCGCTCACGGTGGAGGAGCCGTCGACCTTCACGACCACGACCTGGCTGGTGTCCGCGGTGGGGGCGGTGAGCAGGGCGAGGCTCCCCGGCGTGCGCCACGCCAGGTCGCGCACCCGGGTCACGCCCAGCGCCGCGACCGGGATCCGCCTCGCCGGCGTCACCGAGCGGACCCGGCCCGAGGCACTCCGTGCCACCCGCGACAGCACCAGGTGGTCCTGGTCGCCGTCGTCGACCACGGCCGCGAGCCGGGTGCCGTCGCGCGACATCACGAACGCGCGGATGTCCGCACCGGTCATGCCCTCGACGTCGATCTCGTCGAGCGAACCCTTCGCGAACAGGCTGATCCGGGCGCCCGCCGGCCCGTTGTCCACCAGCCACAGCTGTCCGAAGAGGTCCCAGGCCGGTGCGAGCAGGCCGGTGCCGCCGTCGTACACCTCCTGCACGTCGTCGGGCCGGGGCTCGGTCCCGGGGACCCGCGAGCGGGGGCCGACGAGGACCTCCCCGGCGTCGGTGGTGGCCGCGACGCGCTCGCCCGGGAGGTCGACGGCGATCTTGCGGATGCCGAGGTCCAGCGAGCCCATCGGGCCGGAGATCCGGCGCTCCTCGCCCGAGGCCACCGCCACCACGCGGCCGTCGCGGACCCCGAACAGCGACTGTGAGGCCCACGCCACCGCGGGGGTGTACTCCGACCACCCGGAGACGGCCGAGTCCGCGCCCTCCCCGGGCAGGTCGAGCGGGCTCCCCGCCACCGTGACCCCGAGCCGCACGACGCCGGGGACCAGCGCCCGCGTCCAAGCCCAAAGGGCGAACGCCCGCGAGAGCTGCTCGTCGTCGAGGCTGAG
>JBQCEF010000142.1:0-10455 GCA_051960495.1 Nocardioides sp.
AGCACGTCGTCGACGCCGGCCGCCTGCTCGCGGGTCGGCACCGCCGTCACCGCGCGTCGCAGCCGCTGCTCGACCCCCGCTTCGAGGATCCGGCGGCCGCCGAGCACGAGGTCGCGACGGTCTGGAAGTCCATCGACGTCTCCGGTGCGGTCGCGGTCCGCGGCGGCGAGGTCGTCGCCTACCTGCTCGGCGCCCCGAAGGACGACCCGACGTGGGGCCCGAACCTCTGGGTCGAGTCGGCCGGGATGGCCACCGGACCGGAACCGGAGGACGCCGAGCTGATGCGCGACGTCTTCGGCGCGGCCGCGGCCCGGTGGGTCGACGAGGGCCGGACCACGCACTACGTCGTCGTCCCGGCGTACGACGATCGCCTCGTCCAGGCGTGGTTCCGGCTCGGGTTCGGCCACCAGCAGACCCACGCCCTGCGGACCAACCTCGAGACGGCACCGGCCGTGCACCCCGACCTCACGATCCGGCCGGCCGAGCGCGACGACATCCCGACGCTGGCGCGCCTCGACACGGAGCTGCCCCGGCACCAGGGGCTGTCTCCCTGCTTCTCCTCCGGCCACCTCCCGAGCGTCGAGGAGGCGCAGCAGGAGTGGGAGGAGGACTGGGGCGACCCGGACTTCCCCACCTGGGTCGCCGTGCACGACGGCCGGGTCGTCGGCTCGGCGGTCGGGTGCGCGCTGGCGAAGTCGAGCGGCAACAACGGGCTGATCCGGCCCGCGCACGCCGGCTTCCTCGGCTTCGCGGCCGTCCTCCCCGAGGCCCGCGGGCTCGGTGCGGGCCGCGCGCTCGGCGAGACGGTGATGCACTGGTCCGGCGAGGCCGGGTACGACTGCGTGGCGACCGACTGGCGCCAGACCAACCTGCTGTCCTCGCGGGCCTGGCCGGCGCTCGGCTTCGAGCCCACGTTCCTGCGCCTGCACCGCACGATCGGCTACTGACCCGGCGCCGAATAATGGCCGCGCGCACGCCCGACGTCTTGTCTGGGTGCGCGCGGCCATTTTCTTCCAGTGCCGCGCGACCTGCGGCCGCTTCGCCGGCTAAGCCCGCTTCGCACGCCGACCCGGCCGGAGACGTGCAGAACGGGCTTACCTGGCGGTCCGGGGCGCCACTAAGGTCCAAAGGACCGCCGTACGACGCGCCGGCGTACCAACGGACCTTAATGACGGCGCGCGAACCCCTGCGTCCGCATGGTGGAAACCCCGTCCACGCACCGGCCGAGCCCGTCTACTGTGATCCCGTGCAGACGACGACCTATTTCTTTGGCTACCCGCCCGGGGCACCGGCGCGGGCTGCCTGCTGAAGGCCGTCCCGCACACACCGAACCGACGCCCCTGGCCACTGCCCCGGGGCGTCTTGCATGTCAGGCCCCGACGACGTGGCCAGGTGCCCCACCCCTGAGGGAGAACCACCATGGTCGTCGTGATGACACCGGAAGCAACCGACGAGGACATCGCCCACGTCGTCGAGCGGGTCGAGAGCGTGGGCGGCGAGGCCTTCGTCAGCAAGGGCGTGGTCCGCACGATCATCGGCCTGGTGGGCGACCTCGACTCGTTCCACGGGCTGAACCTGCGCAGCCTGTCCGGGGTCGCGGACGTGCACCGGATCTCCGACCCCTACAAGCTGGTCAGCCGGCAGAACCATCCCGACCGCAGCACAGTGTGGGTCCGCGGCGTGCCGATCGGGCCGGACACGTTCACGTTCATCGCCGGGCCGTGCGCGGTCGAGTCGGCGCAGCAGACGCTCGAGGCCGTGCAGATGGCCCAGGCGGCCGGCGCGACGATCATGCGCGGCGGCGCGTTCAAGCCGCGGACCTCGCCGTACGCCTTCCAGGGTCTCGGCGTGAAGGGTCTCGAGATCCTCTCCTCGGTCCGCGAGGCGACGGGCATGCCCGTGGTGACCGAGGTCGTCGACGCCCGCGACGTCGCGGTGGTGGCCGAGCACGCCGACATGCTCCAGGTCGGCACCCGCAACATGGCCAACTTCGGGCTGCTCCAGGCGGTCGGCGAGTCCGGCAAGCCGGTGCTGCTCAAGCGCGGGATGACCGCGACGATCGAGGAGTGGCTGATGGCGGCTGAGTACATCGCCCAGCGCGGCAACCTCGACGTGGTGCTCTGCGAGCGCGGCATCCGGACGTTCGAGCCGAGCACCCGCAACACCCTCGACATCTCCGCCGTGCCGGTCGTGCAGGCGACCAGCCACCTGCCGGTGATCGTGGACCCGTCGCACGCCGGCGGCCGCAAGGACCTCGTCGTACCGCTGTCCCGCGCTGCCATCGGGGTCGGCGCGGACGGCGTGATCGTCGACGTGCACCCGGACCCGGAGAACGCGCTGTGCGACGGGCCGCAGGCGCTGCTCGGGGCTGACCTGCGTGCGCTCGCGCAGGCCGTGCGCCAGCTGCCGCCCGCGGTCGGCCGGGTCGACGCGAGCGCGCTGGCCCGTCCGGCGGAGGCCACCGCCACGCGCTGACCCTGCGCCTAAAGACGATGGTCGTACGCCGGCCAGCGGCTAGGTTGGGCGCATGTCCGTTATCGACACCGCGGGTCTCACCAAGAGGTACCCGCGGGTGACAGCCCTCGACGCGCTCGACGTGAGCATCGGCGAGGGCGTCACCGGCCTGGTCGGGGCCAACGGCGCGGGCAAGTCGACGCTGCTGAAGATCCTGCTCGGGCTGACCGAGGCGACCAGCGGGCGCGGGGAGGTGCTCGGGTACGACGTCGCGACGGAGGGCAGCCGCATCCGCGCGCTGGTCGGCTACATGCCCGAGCACGACTGCCTCCCCGCGGACGTGTCGGCCAGCGACCTGGTCATCCACATGGGGCAGATGTCCGGGCTGCCCTACCCGTCCGCTCGGGAGCGCGCGTCCGACGTACTGCGCCACGTCGGGCTCGCCGAGGAGCGCTACCGGCCGATCGGCGGCTACTCCACCGGCATGAAGCAGCGGGTCAAGCTGGCGCAGGCGCTGGTGCACGACCCGCGGCTGGTGCTGCTCGACGAGCCGACCAACGGGCTCGACCCGGGCTCGCGCGACGACATGCTGGGGCTGGTACGACGCATCGGCACCGAGTTCGGCATCGCGGTCCTGGTCAGCTCGCACCTGCTCGGCGAGCTGGAACGGATCAGCGACCACGTCGTGGTGCTCGACGCCGGGAAGCTGCTGCGCTCCTCGGCCACCACCGACTTCCTGCACGCCACCGGCAGCCTGCTCGTCGAGGTGCAGGGCCGCCCCGACGCCGACCGGCTGCTCGGGCAGGCGCTCGTCGACGCCGGGCTCGCGGCACGTCCCGCCGGCAAACTCGTCGAGGTCGACGTCCGCGACGAGCACACCTACGACGTGATCCGCGACGCCGCCGCCGACCTCGGGCTCGGCCTGGTCCGGCTGCAGGAGCGGCACCACCGCATCGAGGACGTCTTCCGGGAAGGAGCCGCCGGCAGTGTCCAGCCCGTCTGACTCCCCCGCCGGGATCACCGGAGGCGCCGGCGCGCCCGCACCCGCGTCCGCGCCCACCGGCGTCATCCACGACATCGGCTACCGGCCCTACTCCGGCCCGCGGCTCGGCGAGCGCGCCGTCGCCTGGGCGCTGTTCGTGACCGGCCTGCGCAACTGCTTCGGCCTCGGCCGCTCGGGCCGCTCGAAGATCCTGCCGATGGCGCTGTTCGGGCTGATGCTGCTGCCCGCGCTGATCCTCGTCGGGATCCTGGTGCAGGCCCGCAAGGTCCTCGGCCTCGACGACCACATCGTCGCCTACTCGGTCTACCCGGTCACCACGCAGCTGCTCGTGTCGATCTTCGTCGCGGCCCAGGCCCCGGCGCTGATCTCCCGCGACCTCCGGTTCCGCACGATCACCTTGTACCTCGCCCGGCCGACCCGTCGCTCGACGTACGTGCTGGTCCGCATGGCCTCGCTGACCGCCGCGACGTTCCTGCTGATCGCCTCGCCGCTGCTGCTGATGTACGTCGGCGGGCTGCTCGCCGAGCTGCCCCTCGGCCGGGAGACCGGACGGATCCTGGCCGCACTGCTCGGCGCGCTGCTGCTGGCCGCCTGCCTCGCGGGGCTGGCCTCGCTGGTCGCGGCGCTGACCCTGCGGCGCGGGCTCGCGGTCGCCGCGGTGATCATCGTGCTGCTGGTCAGCTACACGGTGGTGTCGATCATCCAGGGCATCTCCATCGACACCGGCCACGAGACGGTCGGGCAGTTCGCCGGGCTGTTCTCGCCGTACACGCTGTTCAACGGGGTGCTGGTGTTCCTGTTCGACGCCCAGCAGTCGACACCGACGCCGCCGGTCGGCACCGGGATGGGGCTGGCGTACGTCGCCGCGACGTTCCTGATCATCCTCGGCACGGTCGCTGCCATGCTCGCCCGCTACCGGAGGATCCCGACATGAGCGACCGGACCGAAGGCCGCACCCGGAGAGGTCGCGCATGAGCACGCTCGAGCTCGACCACGTGTCGCGGTGGTACCGCAACGTCGTCGCGGTCAACGACGTCTCGATGACCATCGGCCCCGGCGTCACCGGCCTGCTCGGCCCCAACGGCGCCGGCAAGTCGACGCTGATCGCGCTGATGTCCGGCTTCCTCGCGCCGTCGGCCGGGACGGTCACCCTCGACGGCGAGCCGCTGTGGCGCAACGAGCAGGTGCACCGCTCGATCGGCCTGGTGCCCGAGCGCGAGGCGCTGTTCGACTACCTGACAGGGCGGCAGTTCGTGGTGGCCAACGCCGAGCTGCACGGGCTCGCCGACCCCGGCGCGTCGGCGCAGGCCTCGATCGCGATGGTCGAGATGCATGACGCGCAGGACCGCGTGATCTCGACCTACTCCAAGGGCATGCGGCAGCGGATCAAGATGGCTGCCGCGCTGGCGCACGACCCGTCGGTGCTGCTGCTCGACGAGCCGTTCAACGGGATGGACCCGCGCCAGCGCATCCACCTGATGGAGCTGCTGCGCACGATGGGCGCCGAGGGGCGGACCGTGCTGTTCAGCTCGCACATCCTCGAGGAGGTCGAGCAGGTCGCCCGACAGATCGAGGTCGTCGTCGCCGGCCGGCACGCCGCCTCCGGGGACTTCGGGGCGATCCGGCGGCTGATGACCGACCGGCCGAACCGGTTCGTGCTGCGCACGTCCGACGACCGGCAGATCGCGGCGGCGCTGCTGGCCGAGCCGTCCGTGCGCGGCGCCCGGCTTCGGCGCGAGGGCGGTGTCGAGGTGGAGGCCTCCGACTTCGGCCGGTTCAGCGAGGCGCTGCCGCGGGTGGCGCGCGAGCACGGCGTCCGGCTGCTCGAGGTCACCCCCACCGACGAGTCGCTCGAGCGCGTGTTCGCCTACCTGGTGTCGGCATGAGCACCCCACGGAACCGCTCACCGCGCGCCTTCGCGAAGCCGGTGCACCCCACCGTCGTACGCCTCGCGGTGCGCAGCATGTTCGGGCGTCGCCGCGGGTTGCTCCTGCTGGTCCTGCCGGTGGTGCTGATCGGGCTGGCCCTGCTGGTGCGCGGCCTCGTCGGTGACGATCCCGACGTCGCGGCGACGACGCTGAACCGGCTCGGCCTCGCGGTCGTCGTACCGCTGGTCGCACTGCTCGCCACCACCGGCGTGCTCGCCCCCGAGATCGACGACGGCTCGATCTCCTACCTACTGGCCAAACCGTTGTCGCGGCACACCATCGTGATCAGCAAGCTCCTCGTGTCCGCCGCGTGCGTGTTCGTCTTCGGCACGCTGCCGATGGTGGTGGCCTCGTTCGTGCTGCAACCCGGCGACCCGTCACTGGCGGTCGGCTTCGGCCTCGGCTCGCTGGTGGGGGGCGTGGCGTACTGCGCGCTGTTCGCCCTGCTGTCGGTGATGAACCGGCACGCGGTCGTGATCGGGCTGCTCTACCTGCTGATCTGGGAAGGCCTGGTCGGCGGCCTGCTCGACGGGGTGCGCTGGCTCAGCCTGACCCGGTGGGCCGGCGTGATCACCCAGCTGGTCCCCGACGACCTCACGCTGGTCGCGCACCTCAGCCCGGTGTACGCCGTGATCGCGACCGCGGTCGTCATCGTCGGCGCGACGTGGCTCACGGGGAGGCGGCTGCGCGGGTTCAACCTGACCGGCGACGAGTGACCGGCGGGCACAGCCGGCGGTCTGACGCGGGCTGGAGCCGCGCGCGACATGTCTACCGGTGCTCGGCCAGCGCCTTCGCCAGCACCGCCGCCGCGGCGACGGCCTGGTCCGCGCTCACGTCGAGGTGGGTGACGAGCCGCAGTGTGTTCGGCCCGACGGTCGAGACGATGACGTCCTGCTCGCGGGCCGCCGCCACCACGGCCGGCGCGTCGGGCACCTCGACGACGACGATGTTGGTGTCGACGGTCTCCGGGTCGACCCCGCACGCCTCCGCGAGCAGCCGGGCGTTGGCGTGGTCGTCGGCGAGCCGGTCGATGTGGTGCTCGAGCGCGTGCAGGCCCGCCGCCGCGAGCACGCCGACCTGGCGCATCCCGCCGCCGAGCCGCTTGCGCCAGACCCGCGCCTCCTCGACCATCTCGCGCGTGCCGAGCACCAGCGAGCCGGCGGGCGCACCGAGCCCCTTGCTCAGGCAGACGGTCAGCACGCCACTGTTGTGGCCGTAGTCGACCAGCGGCACCCCGCTCGCGACGTGGGCGTTCCAGATCCGCGCGCCGTCGACGTGCAGGCCGATGTTGTGCGCGTCGACCAGCGGGAGCAGCGCCTCGATGTCCGCGAGCGGCTGGACTGTGCCGCCGCCGAAGTTGTGGGTGTTCTCGATCGAGATCGCCTTGGTGGCCACGAAGAACGGCGACACGTCGGGGGCGAACATCGCCTCGATGGCAGGTAGGTCGATCCCGCCGCGCTCGCCCTTCCAGGTCCGCATCGTCACGCCGAAGAACGCCCCGTGCGCCCCGAGCTCGGCGCGCGCGATGTGGGCGGACTGCTCGCAGAGGACCTCCTGGCCGGGGGCGACGAGAGAGCGTACGGCGAGCAGGTTGGCCATCGACCCGGTCGGGGTCCACAGCGCGGCCTCCTTGCCGAACATCCCGGCGACCTTCTCCTCGAGCTCCCGGACGGTCGGGTCCTCGTTGTAGACGTCGTCGCCGACCTCGGCACGGGCCATCGCCTCCCGCATCGACGCGGTCGGCCGGGTCACGGTGTCACTGCGCAGGTCGATCACGCCCGCCACCTTACGACGGGGCCCGCAGCGCGCCCGACGTCATACGTTGCGAGGGCTATAAGCCACCAGACGTATGACGCTGCCGCCGGTACGACGCGCCTGCGCCGCACGGAGGTGGTTTCGTAGGGAGCAGGCAACCTGCGGGCCGCCCCAGGTGGTCGACACCTCGAGAGGGGGGTGCGCATGGACGAGCCGCAGCGAGTCGCCGCCGCCGACCGGAGCGGTGACCGCAGCGACGCCGTCGTCGACTTCGACGGGTTCGTGGTCACGCGCTCCCCCGCGCTGATGAGGACCGCGTGGCTGCTCACCGGCGACTGGCAGCTCGCCGAGGATCTGCTCCAGACCGCGCTGGCCAAGGCGTACCTCGCGTGGCACCGGATCGGTCCGGGCCGCGAGGAGGCCTACGTGCGGCGGGTGCTCGTCACGACGTACTCCACCTGGTGGCGCCGCCGGTGGCGCGGCGAGCTGCCGACCGAGCACCTGCCCGAAACGGCCGTCGACGATCCCGACACCGAGCTGCGCAGCGTCGTGCTCGCCGCGTTGGCCGAGCTGCCGCGGCGGCAACGCGCGACGGTAGTGCTGCGCTACTACTGCGACCTCTCGGAGGCCGAGACCGCCGAGACGCTCGGCTGCACGGTCGGGACCGTGAAGAGCCAGGCCGCCAAGGGACTGGCCCGGCTGCGCTCCTCCGGCCTCGCCGCGGCCGTGAACGAAGGGACCCCGCGATGACTCCCCCGACCGGGCCGACGCCGCCCCCGCTCACCGAGCAGGACCTGCGACGCAGCCTGCACCAGACGGTTCCTGACGTGCCCGCCTCCCGCCGCCGCGGGGGGACGACCGGCCTGGCCGAGCGGGCCCGCGAGCGCGCCGGCCGGATCCGCCGTCGGCGCCGGGGCGCACTCGGGGTGGTCTCGACCGCCGCCCTCGTCGTCGCGGTGGCGGTCGGCGTCCCGACGCTCCTGAGCGATCGGATCCCCGGAGTCGGCGGACCGGCGGGACCGGCTGTGTCGATCGCCCCGTCCGCCGGCGCCCCGTCCGCCGGGACGCCTGAGGAGCACGGGTGGTGCCGCGAGAACCCGTGCACGCCCGCGGAGGTCGTGGCGGGGATCCGCAAGCCGCTCGACCTGCCGACGCTCGCTCCCGGTGAGGCCTGTCCGGTCAGCCCGACACGACGGTTCGCTGCCGCAGCCGGGTTCACCGGCGCGTTCGACGCGGTGGGGAGCGGGCCGGTGTACTTCGCCTCGTCGTCCGCCGACGTGCACATGACCCCGGCCAAGGACCGCGCCGGCCCGGAGTCCGGCTGGCTGGAGCAGAAGGTGATCTGGGTGGTCGACCGGTCCTACGTCGGCGGCCTGCTGCTGCGCGGGAGCCGCATCGACGGGCCGGGCGAGCTCAGGTTCCTGCACTACCTCGGCGCGGTGGGCTACACCGACGGGGCCGGCGACGGGAAGCGCCATCCAGAGCTCGCCTACGCGCGCGGCGGACTGAGCCGGGCCGGCGCGGACAGCGTCAGCTCGTACCCGAGCGCGATCTTCGTCGACGAGCCCGGCTGCTACGCCGTACAGGTCGACGGCGTGGGCTTCTCCGAGACACTCGTGTTCCGCGCGCTGGCTCCCTGAGCGCGGCGTCGTACCCCCAGCCCGAGCTGTGCGACGAACGGACCGCCGCTGGCGCCGTTCGACCGTCCGTTGGTCGAACAGGGTCGGGCTCGGCGGGTTGGGGGCCGACCGGCGTAGTGCTCGGTCGGATCTGAGTACGACGACTCATGACCCGAGAAACGGCGTCCGGGCAGGGTTGACCCATGACCGGCGACCGCACCCATCACCGTCCTGTCGGCCTCGACCTCCGCCGCACCGCCGTCGGCCGGCGGCGCACCCTCGCCACCGTTGCCGCCGGCGTATTGGCGGCCGGCCTGCTGGCTACGGCGCTGACCGGCTGCGACGCGGACAGCCTCGCGCTGGCCGACACCCCGCTGGAGATCACCAGCAGCGCCATCGCCTTCACGCCCGGGGAGCCGGTGACCGGGACCGTGCGCAACCCCGAAGGCGAGCTGACGGTCACGCTGGCTCCCGCCCGCCGGAAGGACCGGGTGACCCTGGTCAACTACCGGCGTCCGTCCGCCGGCCCGGAGCTGACCGCGTGCGACTACTCGGCCGCGGACCGGACGTTCGCCTGCGACACGACCGGCCGGGCCGAGGGGATGTACGTGGTGTCGGTGACCGACGCCGGGATGCCCAGCGAGGGAGCCCCGGCCATCGCCGTCGCGCTGAACGAACACCGCGACTACGACCCGGCTGCCGGGATCGTGCCGCACGACGACCGCGGCCGCGCGTTCGAGCGGGAGGCATACCTCGCCGGGGTGGCCGGCAAGCCGACCCCGGTCCCGCTCACCGGCTGGGAGCCCGGCTCGACCGTTCGGATGACGGTGCGGGCCGACGGCGGGGTGCGTGTGTTCAGCGCGTCCGTCAGCATCGACGACGCCGGCACCGGGTCGGCGGTGGTGCGACCGCTTCCCGCCGGCGACTACTACGAAGCACGCCTGACCGACGGCCTCTGGACGGCCACGGTCCCGTTCGTCGTCGACCGGTCCTGAGCCGCGTCAGGACGTGGTCTGCGCCGCGCTCAGCATCTCCGCGACGAGGAACGCGAGCTCGAGCGACTGCACTCGGTTGAGCCGCGGGTCGCACACCGACTCGTAGCGATGCGCCAGGTCCACCTCGAGCAGCGCCTCTCCCCCGCCGACGCACTCGGTGACGTCGTCGCCGGTCAGCTCGACGTGAATGCCACCCGGCCAGGTGCCGAGCCCGCGGTGCACGTCGAAGAAGCCCTGCACCTCGCTGATCACGTCGTCGAAACGGCGGGTCTTGTAGCCCGAGCTCGTCTCGAACGTGTTGCCGTGCATCGGGTCGCACACCCAGGCGACGACGACGCCGGCGGCGGTCACCTTCTCCACCAGCTCGGGCAGCCGTTCGCGGATCCGCTCCGCGCCCATGCGGGTGATGAACGTCAGCCGGCCGGGCTCGTTGTCCGGGTTGAGTCGCTCGGCCAGCGCGATCGCGTCGTCGGCGGTCGTCGACGGGCCGAGCTTGACGCCGACCGGGTTGCGGATGTGCGAGAGCAGCTCGACGTGGGCGCCGTCGAGCTGTCGCGAACGCTCCCCGATCCACATGTAGTGCCCCGAGACGTCGTATGGCGTCTCGGTGCGCGAGTTGATGCGGGTCATCGCGTGCTCGTTCTCGAGGATCAGTGCCTCGTGGCGGGAGTGGAAGTCGACGCGGTGGAACTCGTCGGGGT
>JBQCEF010000143.1:0-6539 GCA_051960495.1 Nocardioides sp.
TCGGCCGCGCCGCAGCGGCTCCCCTCCTGGCGCGACCGCTCGCTGTCCAATGCGGTGAGGATGATGACCGGCACGGCGGCGGTGCCGGCGTCGGCCTTGACCCGCCGCAGCACCTCGAAGCCGTCCAGGTCCGGCAGCATCACGTCGAGCACGACCAGGTCCGGCTGGCCGGATGCGGCGGCCGCCACGGCCTCGTGCCCGGTGCCGACCGCGGTGACCTCGAAGCCCGCGAAGCGCAGGCTGGCCGACAACAGCTCACGGATGTTGGGCTCGTCGTCGACGACGAGCAACCGCGGGGACGGAGCCTGGCTGGCCGGCACGTCTCCATCCTCGCCGGGTTTCCTGGGAACCGCCTGGGAATCGGCTGGGAGCTCTCGCGCCGGGACCTTCGGCACTCCCCCGTCCCGCGGCGCGCTGCGACGCTGGCACGGACGTGACGTCGCAAGGTGGTGTGGCATGCGCGCCGAGCCCGACCTCGAGCAGCTGTACCGGCAGATGTGCCGGATCCGTCACGTCGAGCGTGCCGTCGCCGACCTCTGGCACGCCGGCCTGGTGTCCGGCGAGATGCACCTGGGCTCCGGCGAGGAAGCCACGGTCGCGGGGGTGCTCGCCCACGTCGAGGACGGCGACGCGCTGTCGGTCGACTACCGCTCGACTCCGCCCTTCGTGGCGCGCGGCGTGTCACCGGTCGAGCTGCTCCACGAGGTCCTCGGTCACGCGCAGGGGCTCGACGGCGGGCGGGGCGGGCACATGCACCTGCTCTCCCCCGAGCACCTCGCGGCGTCGAGCGGCATCGTCGGGGCGCCGCTCCCGGTGGCGTGCGGCCTCGGGCTGGCGGCGCAGCAGGCAGGTGCCGGCCGGGTCTGCGTGGCCTTCTTCGGCGACGGCGCGGTCAACGAGGGCATGGCGATGGAGTCGCTCAACCTCGCGGCGGTATGGCGGCTGCCGGTGCTGTTCGTGTGCAAGGACAACCGGTGGGCGGTCACCACCCGCAGCCGCGCGGTGACCGGAGGAGGCCTCACCCGCCGGGCCCGAGGCCTCGGCCTGCCGGTCGAGCGCGTCGACGGCACGGATGTCGTCGCGGTGTGGCGTGCTTCCGGGCGCGCGGTGGCCCGGGCACGGCGCGGTCGCGGCCCCACGTTCCTGATCGCGGACGTGGAGCGGCTCGAGGGCCACTTCCTCGGTGACCCGCTGGTGCGGGTGGCCACCGAGGCACGGGCCTTCGGCGAGCAGGTCGGACCGCTCACGGCTGCCGCGCGCGACGCCCGCGGCGCACCGCCTGCGGCGCGGGCGCGGTCGCTGCTGGGCCTCACCGCGACGATCGGGGCCGCGGTCATCGATCGGGTACGACCCCGGCGTGACCCGCTCGCGCGCGCCCGACGGTTGCTCCCCGAGGAGACAGCCGACGGCATCGACCAGGAGACCCGGACCGAGGTGCTCGCCGCCCTGGCCGCTGTGGGTGTCGGCACCGGCGGTGAGGGGGTGGACGTCCGTGGCTGAGCGGACCTTCTCCGACGCCGTCGCGCTCGCCCTCACCGCGGCAATGGCCGAGAACGAGCGGATCGTCGTGCTGGGCGAGGACGTGCGGATGCTGCGGCGCGACCTCTACCTGCGCTTCGGACCCCACCGCGTCCGCAACACCCCGATCAGCGAGTCGGCGATCCTCGGAGCCGGGCTCGGCGCCGCGATGGCCGGGCTGCGGCCGGTCGTCGAGATCATGTTCGTCGACTTCGTTCCCGTCGCGATGGACATGCTGGTCAACCACGTCGCGAAGCTCGCGGCGTTCAGCAACGGCCGCTGGCGCGCGCCGCTCGTGCTCCGGACCGCCTGCGGGGGCGGCTACGGCGACGCCGGCCAGCACGAGCAGGTGCTCTGGGGCATGCTCGCCGGCGTCCCCGGGCTGTCGGTCGTGGTGCCCTCCACCCCTGCCGACGCGGCCGGGTTGATGCTGGCGGCGCTCGACGACCCCGGCCCTGTCGTCTTCCTGGAGCACAAGCTGCTCTCCCGTGAGTGGCTCGAGGCGGTCGGCGGCAGCCCGGCCGCGGTCGGGCGCCTCGACGTGCCGGCGGCCGGTGCCGTGGGTGAGGTGGCCGATCCCCCGCAGCCGGTGCCGCTGGGCGTCGCGGCCGCGCGCCGGTCCGGCCGCGACCTCGCGATCGTCAGCCTCGGCGTGGGCGCGCACCGCAGCATCGCCGCGGCGGACCGGCTCGCATCCGAGGGCGTCGACGCCACCGTGCTCGACCTCCGCTCGGTCGCGCCGTTGGACCGGGGGTCCGTCGTGGCCCTGGCGGCCGAGACCGGGCACGTGCTGGTGGTCGACGAGGACTACACGCGCGGCGGGCTGTCCGGGGAGATCGCGGCGGTGCTGGCCGAGGCGGGCGTGCAGGGCCGCTACGCCCGGCTGACGTGCGAGGAGACGATCCCCTACGCACGTCACCTCGAGGCGGAGGCCCTGCCCGGCGTGGACCGGATCGTGGCGGCGGCCCGAGCCCTCGTGGGCACGGCCGCGGTCGGGAGGAGCTGAAGGCGATGGACACGACGTACGCGGTGCTGCTGCTGGTGACGGCGGTCGGGACCACGGCCTACTGGGTCGACTTCTTCGTCCGCGGGAGCGTCAACGTCGTGGAGGAGGACTGGTACGTGAAGTTCGAGCGGTCCTTCCCGGCCGCCGACGGGTTCATGTCGCTCTGCGCTGCGGTCGCGGCGGTGGGCCTCCTCGCGGACGAGGGCTGGGGCGTCGCGTTCGCGCTCGTCACCGCCGGCACGCTGGTCTTCCTCGCGCTGATGGACATCACGTTCAACCTCGAGAACCGGCTCTACCGGTTCCTGGACGCCTCGTGGCCGATGCGCGCCGAGCTGGTGATCAACGTGTGGACGCTCGGGCTCGGCGCCGCCCTGCTGGTGAGCATGGTCGGTCGGGTGGACTAGCGCGCGGCCTGGGCCTTGCGCACGCGGCGGTCGAACGAGGCGTGGAAGGTCCCGCTCAGCAGCCCGGCGCTCCGCGCCAGCAGCCAGGTCTGCCAGTCGGCGGTGATCAGGAACTCGCGGTGCTCGATCCCGCGGACGATCGCCGCGGCGACGTGGTCGGCGGACATCGGCTTGATCTGGCCGGAGATGGCTCGGGTCTCCGGCGGCTTGAAGCGGTTCTCGTAGTCCAGCTGCGGCGTCTGCGTGTCGGCGGGGCACACGCAGCCCACGTGCACGTCGTACGGCGTGAGCTCGCAGCGCAGTGCCTCGAGCAGCCCTCGGACGGCGAACTTGGCCGGCGCGTAGGGCGTGTAGCCGAAGATGCCGACCAGGCCTGCGGCCGAGGAGATGCCCGTGACGCTGCCGCGGCGCCGCTCGATCATCGAGGGCACCACCGCGCGCATCGCGTAGAGCGTGCCGAAGTAGTCGACCTCCATCGTGCGGCGGAACACGTCGTCGTCGAGACGCTCGAAGTAGCCCGGGTGCGCGATGCCCGCGCACGTGAGCAACACGTCGCAGGGGCCCAGCACCGTGCCGGCCCGGTCGAGAGCGGCGGACAGAGCATGCTGGTCGGTCACGTCGGCGCCCTCCACGACGTACGGCGTGCCGCGGCGGTCGAGCTCCTCCCCCGTCGCCGCGAGGTCCTGGTCGTCGAGGGCGACGACCGTGACGCGGGCCCCCATGTCGGCGACGCGACGCACGAAGGCACGCCCGATCCCGCTGGACCCGCCCGTGACCACCACGTGGGCATCGGCGAACTCGATCCGGGACATGACTCGGCTCCTCCCGTCGCACCCACGATCCCTGCTCGGACCCAGCCTCGCCAGGACCGGAGGTCCCGAACCGGCGTCGACGGGCCGGGCGGCAACTGCGCTCGGGACTCTCGGCCCGCGACGCCGGATCCGGTGGCGCCTACCGTCGGGACAGGGCGCCCCTAGCGAGGAGGCAGCGGATGACAGGGTTCCGTGCCGGGTGGGTCGCCGCGGCGGCCGTCCTGGCGCTGTGCATCGCGGCACCCGTCGCTGCCCTCGACCTCACCGGGACGCCCGGGGACGACTAGCTCGTCGGCACAGCCGGCCCGGACACGATCCTGGGCCGTGGCGGCGACGACGTGGTCCGGGCGAAGGCCGGCGCCGACGTGGTCCGCGGCGGCCCCGGCGACGACCTGGTGCACCTCGGCCGTAACCCGCTGCTCGAGAGTCCCACCGGCTACTTCGCGTCGGGCGGACGCGGGGACGACGTGCTCCTCGGCGATGCGGGCTTCGACGTCCTCGACGGCGGCCGGGGCAACGACACGCTGATCGGGGGCCCTGGCGACACGTGGCTCATGGACGGGCCGGGCGACGACGTGCTGATCGGTGGGTCCGACGGGAACACCGTCTATCTCGGCGCAGGCAGGGACCGGGTCTACCTCGGCGCGGGCACCGCGGGCATCTACGTCTTCGACGACGAGGCCGCCGATGTCGTCTTCTGCGGGGACGGGTACGACCGGGTCTGGCACGGCGGCCGGCTCGATCCCCTGGACCGGTTCCACGACTGCGACGAGTTCAGCGCCAGGCCCTGAGGTCGGCGGCGACCACGTCAGTCGGGCTGGTCCTGGTCCTCGAAGGTGACCGTGACCTGCTCGAAGCCCTTGTGTCGTTGGGCCTGCGCGTACTCGGTGTAGACCTGCCGGTCGGCGTCCGTGAGACGTACGGCATCCGTGAACGGGGTCAGCAGGGCCCGGGGGTAGAGCTTCTTGGCGAGCACGACGTTGATCTCGATGCCCAGCATCGCCATGACCGTCGCGACGTAGATCAACGCCACGAGGCCGAGCACGAGCGCGAACACGCCGTTCATCTCGCTGGCACGGTTGATGACGCGCCCGACGTAGAGCCCGCCGGCCGCCTGCAGCACCTGCCACATGACCGCGATGGCGAGGCCACCCGGTACGACGGTGCGCCACGGCGGCCGCTTCGGCAGCGCCAGCCGCATCATCGTGCTCAGGACGAGTCCGGTGAGGCCGACCGTCAGCAGGGTCGTCAGGGCCCGCATGACGAGGCCCGAGCCGAGGATCTGCACGTGGCTGCCGAGGCTGGAGAGCACGCCGAGCGCCACCAGGGCGAGCCCGCCCAGCACGAAGAACGCCCCGCTGCGCAACCTGCTGACCACCGGGTTGAGCCGGCTGTTGCGCGGGATGGCCCACGCGGCGTTGACCGCGTTCTGCGAGGCCTGGCCGAGCCCCACCACGCCGTACAGCGCGGTCAGCGTCCCGATCACGACCGCGGTGGTGCTGCCCTGCAGGCCCTCGGGCCGGCCGAGCTGGTCGCCGACGATCGGGAACCTCGCCAGCGCGGACTCGAGCACCGTCTGCTCGAGCGCGCGGTCGCCCTGGAGCAGGAACCCCAGGATCGAGGTGCTGATCAGCAGCAGCGGGAAGATCGCGACGAAGGCGTAGTAGGTGATGGTCGCGGCCAGGTAGTTGCCCTGGTCGTCGAAGAACTTGTAGACGACGGCGAGCGGCAGACCGACCGCGCGGCGGCGTCGCTGGAACTCGTCCACGCGCTGCACGACGTCGGCCATGGAGGGAACGCTAGCCGGACGTGGGTCCCCGTTCAGCGCGACGCGACGAGCCCGTCGATGGAGACGCGCTCGTGGGGCGTGACCGCCCGGATGACGACTCGACCTTCGTGCATGCGGCGGTAGTCCGCGACCACGATCACGCGCTTGTCCCGCACGCGCCGCGACCTCAGCGAGAAGACCCCGAGATCCCGCCTCCCCTGGCTCACCTGGACCTGTCCGCACCTCGGGCAGGTGCGTGCGACGAGCCGCAACGTCCGCGCCCTGACCTCGCCGAGCTTCAGGCTGCCCGCCCCGCGGCTCGCCCGCGTGAGCGTGTTGCCGTAGGCCGCTCCGTCGTGGACGCGATGCCATCCGGCGCCTCGCATGCTCCGGTCGTCAACAGGCGTGCTGGTGCAACGACGGCGGCTCCACGGACCGACGTTGCCGACCCGGTCCCGGCTGCGGGCCCGGAAGCAGTAGGTGTGGCCGTCGGCGCCGCGCAGCCGTACGGCGTTCTTCGTCGTACGGTCGCGGAATGCGCGCCACGGGCCGAGCCGGTTGTCCCGGCCGGAGCGCCGCCACTGCACGTCAGTGTCCCGGGGCCGGGACTGTTCGTCGGTGGCGCTCCACCGGACCACGATGCGGTGAGACCGCTGGTATCCCCTGCTCGGTGACTGCAGGATCGTGGTCGGTCCGATCCGGTCGTCGACGAGGTCGGTCCAGCGGACGGTGCTCGCGTGCTCGAAGAGGGCGGTGAACATGCCGTTGGGGTAGCCGTGCACCTCGGGGACGGTCCTCGTGGCGTCGTGGGTGCCGATCTGCTCCGGCTCCTTCCAGCCGCCGTCCGGACGTCGGCGGCTCGCCAGGACCGGGACCGGCGTTCCGGACCCCGGACCGGCCCAGGCGACGACCACGTCGCCGGAGCCGGCGAAGTCGATCGTGGCGGGACCCTGGTCGCTCACCGCGCTCGCGAGCGCGGTGGGCGGCGTGGCGGTCCGCTGGTGGACGTTCCCGAGCCGCGCCCTCAGCGC
>JBQCEF010000144.1:0-6088 GCA_051960495.1 Nocardioides sp.
TCAGCACGTCGTCGAGGTCCTCGCCCGTCGCGATGTCCTTGACGTGCAAGGTCGTCCAGTCGCTGCCGCCGTCGCTGACCTGGTAGGCGAGGTAGCGGCCGTCGCGGCTGACGTCGTACCCGGCGAGTGACGACGTGCCGCCCGCGGAGAACGTGTTGGGGTCCACCAGCAGCCGTCCGCCCGCGCGGAGCTCCTCGAGGCTGTCGGCGACGAACCACTGGTCCTGCGCCAGGGTGCCGTCGTTGCGGCTCACGAGATAGCGCTCACCGGCGAAGTCGGGAGTCCCCGCGCGCGGCGTACCGACGACCTGGCGCATGGTGGCGTGGAACCACTCGCGCGAGGCGAGCGCGTCGAGGTGCTCGCGGCTGTACGCGTTCTGCGCGGCGACCCAGGCCCGGGTCTCCTCGGAGTCCGGGTCCTCGAGCCAGCGGTAGGGATCCGCGATCTCGTGGCCGTGCAGGGTCTCGACGGTCCCGTCGCGGCGGGTCTCCGGGTAGTCGCGCGCCATCAGGCGGTGCGGGAGAGTCGGGGCCACTCGATGGCCGGGCAGGTGTCCATGACCATGCGCACGCCGGCAGCCACGGTCCGGTCGAAGGCCGCGGTGTCCACGACGCCGAGCTGCAGCCAGACCGCCTTGGCGCCGATCGCGACGGCCTGGTCGGCGAACTCACCGGCGGCCTCGGAGCGCCGGAAGACGTCGACCACGTCGACGGGGAAGGGGATGTCGCCCAGCGTCGCGTAGCCCTGCTCGCCGAGCACGGTCGGCGCGCTCGGGTGCACCGGCACGATCCGCTTGCCGTGCTGCTGCAGGTAGCGCGCGATCTCGAACGCGGAGCGGGACGGGTCACCGGACAGGCCGACGACCGCCCAGGTGTCGCAGTCCTCGAGCATGAAACGGACGTCGGCGGGGTCGGCCCAGGTGCGTCGGGTCATGTCCTCGAACCTACCCGGGCGTGACGAACCGCAAGCCGTCGGCACGCCTACTCGGCAGTAGGATCCGGAGCATGAGCGAGTACCCGATGTACGCCCTGTCCGAGGAGCACCAGGCGGTCCGCGAGGCCGTCCGCGCGGTGTGCGAGGCGAAGGTCGCGCCGCACGCGACCGAGGTCGACGAGGCCGGTGCTTTCCCGCAGGCGGCGTACGACGCGCTCGCGGCGTCCGACTTCGCCGCGCCCCACGTGGCCGAGGAGTACGGCGGCGCCGGGGCGGACGCGCTCGCGACGTGCATCGTGATCGAGGAGGTCGCCCGGGCGTGCGCCTCGTCGTCGTTGATCCCGGCGGTGAACAAGCTCGGGTCGATGCCGCTGATCATCTCCGGCTCCGAGGAGCTGAAGAAGAAATACCTCTCCGCGCTGGCCGCGAACCAGGGGATGTTCTCCTACTGCCTCTCCGAGCCCGAGGCCGGGTCGGACGCGGCCGCGATGAAGACCAGGGCGGTCCGCGACGGTGACCACTGGGTGCTCAACGGGGTCAAGCGCTGGATCACCAACGCCGGCGTCTCGGAGTACTACACGGTGTTCGCGGTCTCCGACCCCGAGGCCCGCAAGGGCACCGGCATCTCCGCGTTCGTGGTCGAGAAGTCCGACGAGGGCGTCTCGTTCGGGGCGCCGGAGAAGAAGCTCGGGATCAAGGGCTCGCCGACCCGCGAGGTCTACCTCGACAACGTGCGCATCCCCGCGGACCGGATGATCGGCGAGGAGGGCACCGGCTTCGCGACCGCGATGAAGGTGCTCGACCACACCCGGGTCACGATCGCGGCGCAGGCGGTCGGCATCGCCCAGGGTGCGCTCGACTACGCGCTGGACTACGCGAAGGAGCGCCAGCAGTTCGGCAAGCCGATCGCGGACTTCCAGGGGCTGCAGTTCCTGCTCGCCGACATGGGCATGAAGGTCGAGGCCGCCCGTCAGCTCACGTACGCCGCGGCCGGCCGCTCCGAGCGCGGCGACAAGGACCTCACGTTCTTCGGCGCTGCCGCGAAGTGCTTCGCCTCCGACACCGCGATGCAGGTGACCACCGATGCGGTGCAGGTGCTCGGCGGCTACGGCTACACCCGCGACTACCCGGTCGAGCGGATGATGCGCGACGCCAAGATCACCCAGATCTACGAGGGCACCAACCAGGTGCAGCGGATCGTGATGGCTCGCCAGCTGCTGGCCGGGGTGCAGTCCGAGATCTGAGCCGCTGACCCTCGGTACGTCGCCGCGTCACCTGATCGTCACTGGAAGCCGGCGGCCCGGGGTGCCGGCAGGCCGGCGGTGACCGCCGTGGGGACGCGCTGCAGCAACGCGTGGACCTGTTCGGCGGGGACCGGGCGGGAGAACAGGTCGCCCTGGAGCTCGTCGCAGCCGTGCCGGGCCAGGAAGTCGGCCTGCTCCCGGGTCTCGACACCCTCGGCCACCACGACGTTCCCGACGCCGTGCGCCATCGCGATGATGGACGCGAGCAACGGGGCGGCCCGCTGCTCGCTGCTGAGGCCCGACACGAACGACTTGTCGATCTTGAGCCGCTGCACGGGCAGCCGGCGGAGCCGGTGCAGCGAGGAGTGGCCGGTGCCGAAGTCGTCGAGCGAGCAGGCCACGCCTGCGGCGGTCAACGGCTCGAGCGCGGCCGAGATCATGTCCTCGGAGACGGCCACCGTCTCGGTGACCTCGAGGTGCAGGGCGGCCGTCGGCAGTCCGAACCGGTTCAGGGTGGTGAGCACGTGCTCGGGGAAACCCGGGTGGCGCAGCTCCTGCTCCGACACGTTCACGGCGACGGCGAGGTCGGGGCTGCGCCGGCGCCAGGCGGCGAGCTGTCCGCAGGCGAGCTCCAGCACGTGGCGGCCGATGTCGACCATCAACCCGGCCTGTTCCGCGGCAGCCAGGAACTGCGGCGGCGTGAGCAAGCCGAGGGTGGGGTGGTTCCAGCGCACCAGGGCCTCCACCGAGCGCACCCGGCCCGACCGGGTGTCGACGATGGGCTGGAAGTAGGCGCACAGCTGGCCGCTCTGGACGGCCCGCCGGAGGTCGCCCTCGATGCTGAGACGCTGGCGCGCCCCGTGCAGCAGCTGGTGCGAGTAGATCCGGACCCGATCGCCGCCCTCGTTCATGGCCTGGTGCATGGCCAGCGTGGCGCTGCGCACCAGCTCGTCGACACCGGTGGCATCCGTGGCCACGCCCACGCTGGGCGAGGGGACCACGGAGACGCCTGCGACGGTCATGGGCTCGCGCAGCCGGAGTCGGATCTGCTCGGCCACGTCGGCCCCGCGCTCGGGGCTGCTCGTCGGCAGCAGGACGGCGAACTCCTCGGCGTCGAGTCGTGCCACCACGTCGCCGTGGCCGACGAACGCCGTGATGCGGCGCCCGGCCTCGGCCAACAGCGCCCGGCGAGCGGCGTGCCCGAGGGTGTCGCCGACGTCGTCGATCCCACCGAGCCCTACCGAGAGCAGCGTCGGCGAGCTGCCCGTGCGAAGCGCCTGTCGTGCCCGGGTCTGGAGAACGGCCCTGTCTGCGACACGGGACGATTGGTGCTTCTGGCCGACCAGGCCGCGCAGGAACGTCGCCGCTCGCCGCGAGCGCGTCAGGGACACGGTGCCCAGCAGGAAGGCAGCCGTGATCGGGGGCGCCGTGTAGGCCACGGGAACCGAGGCCTGGGCAACGGCGAGGGAGACGATGCCGCAGCCGACCCCGGCTGCGAGGACACCGCGCCACACCTGCATCGCCATCTCCGTCCTGAGCGCCACCCCGGTCGGGGCGGCGAGCAACTCCGGCCGAACCAGGCGGCCGCTGTCTGACTCAGAGTAGGAGCACAAGCGGGTCCTCCGTGGTGCAGTTTGTCCAAATTTGACCATTCGGTGACCGAGTTGACCGCGGAAGGACGGCATGAGACGTCGAGTGCCTATTTTCCGATTTGCCAAGATTCGGCATCTGTGCCGTGCACAATGACCGACGTGGACGCACATCAGGTATCGCTGCTGCAGTCAGTCTCGCTCGACGAGCTGGGTGCTCGAATCAAGGCGGCTCGCATCGCCGCGGGGATGACCCAGACCCAGCTCGGAGCTCCCGACGTGACGGTCAGCTACGTCTCCCGCATCGAGGCCGGCCGTCGTCGCCCCGACCCGCGCGTGCTCGACGCCTTCGCCAATCGTCTCGGCGTGCCCGTGGCGGAACTGCTCGAGGGTGCGCCAGCCGTCGACGAGCAGGAGAAGCGGCTGGCGGTGGACTTCGTCGCGCTGTCGCTGGAGCTCGGTGACGCGGCCGACGCGCTGGGCCAGGCCGAGCGGCTGCTCGTCGACCCGGAGGTGCCGGCGACGTTCCACGAGCGGTTGCAGTTCCTGCGCGGGCGGGCGCTCGAGGCCCTCGGCCGAATCGACGACGCTCTCGACGGCTACGAGGAGCTCCTCGCCGCGTTCCCGAACGGCGAGTTCGCGCTAGCTTGTGGAATTGCACTCAGTCGTTGTTACCGAGAGTCCGGTGACCTTGGTCGTGCAATCGCCGTCGGTGAGGACCTACTGGCAAGAGTGGCGGAACAGGGCCTTCCGGGGAGCGACGAAGCGATCGAATTGACTGTCACTGTCGCGGCGGCCTACCACCAACGGGGCGACACAGGTTACGCCGTGCGCCTCTGTCGCAAGGCGGTCAGCCTGGCGGAGCGGTCAGGTTCGCCTCGCAGCAAGGCAGCTGCCTACTGGAACGCTTCGATCATGGAGCTCGAGTCGGGAGCAGTGCACGGGGCCGTATCGCTTGCGGGCCGAGCTCTCGCGCTCCTAGGTGAGGGCGCGGATGGTCGGAACCTGGCTCGGCTTCGCACCGAGTTGGGCATCATGCAGCTGCAGCTTGACCCTCCCGAACTCGAAGATGCGGTGGCAAACCTGTCGGCCGCCGCCGAGCAAATGGGTCGCTCGAGCGCAGGTGTCGTCGATACGTTGCGCAACAACGCCGCATTGTCCCGAGCATCGTTGATGGCTGGAGATGTGGCCGGCGCTCGCAGTCTGGCTGCCCGTGTTTTCGAGGGCGCACAGTCCGATGTGCCTCTCGTGGCCGCCGAGGCGCTGTCCATTCAAGGTCAGGCTGCCGCAGCCGAAGGCGATGCGGCGGCAGCGGCCAACTTCTTCAAGCAGGCGGTCTATGCCTTGACCGGCGTGGGTGCCGACCGCGAAGCTGCCCAACTCTGGCTGGAGCTCGGCTCTCTGCTCGAGTCCGTGGGGGAGGCTGACGCTGCAAGACAGGCCTATCGCAGTGCTGCCGCCGCCGCAGGCTTGAGAGAACGCCCGCGAGCCACCCTCCGGATCGAGTGCTGACCTTGCGGGTATGGCCGTCCCGGAGGGTTTCGCCCCAAGGGGCTTCGCTGGGTCAGCAGCACCAGGCGTGATCGCCAGCGCTGACGCTGCCCGAGGCGGCGTCGGCCTGGGTGGTAACCGCGACAGCGGTGGTCAGGCCGGCGGCGACGATCAGGGCGGTGAGTGCGCGAGCGATGCGGTTCATTGGGGGACCCCTCCAGATCAGTGACGGCGAATGTCGCCGTTGACAGGAGGTAGTCAAATCCAGTCAAGTCGGTCTTCGTGGTCAAATCTGAGGGCGTGTCGCAAAGACGTCCCCCTATGGGGCGTTTTGCCCACGTTTTCGGAGGCTTGATCGGTCTAGACCACCGGCCTCGGACCGCGGGTGGGCAACCGCTGATCGACGCTTGTCAGCCCTTCGAGTAGCGCAGCGACCACCAGTTCGGACCCCGCTGGGCGAGGTACCGCCAGCCGGCGGTGGTCAGCGCACTGTCGAGCTCGCCGAGGCGCACGCGCGCGTCCAAGTCGACCTCCACGTCGTCGGCAAGCCCGGCCACGGAAGCTCGGGGCATCGTGAACGGCGATCCCACGAACAGCGTCACGGAGTCGCCGGAGAGGCGCGCGACGAACCGGAAGCGCCCGACGGCTGGGGCGCCGGCGGGTTGGTCGGCAGACGCCGGACGCCAGACGTCCTGGACGGACTCCTCGAGCGCGATCTCGACGGTGGCGGTGCGTGGGGTCGTCTCCATCCACCCAGGGTGGTCCGGCAATGCCGGACAGGGATGGGCCGTTGGGCCTAGTTCCCCGGGCCCTGCGCCGGCTACCGTCTAG
>JBQCEF010000145.1:0-2025 GCA_051960495.1 Nocardioides sp.
CGCGGGCAGCGTCCGCTGGAGCGCCACGGCCCGCGGCGAAGCCGCCAGCAAGAGGTCGGCCACGCCGAGCACGACGCACAGCGCGATCCACCCGCCGAGCGCGAGGTACGCCGTCGCGGTGCTCGCGCCGAGCAGCACGACGGGCACGACGCCGAAGGCGAGCAGGGCGACGAAACGTCCGGATACGGTCACAGCGGCGCCTAGATCGGGACCTGGACCTGCTGCACGATCGACTGCAGGATCGCGTCCGCCCCGACGCCCTCGAGCTCCGCCTCCGGGCGCAGCTGGATGCGGTGCCGCCAGACCGGGACGAGCATCGCCTGCACGTGGTCCGGCGTGATCGAGTCGTAGCCGGACAGCCACGCCCACGCCTTCGCGGCGGCGAGCAGCGCGGTCGTGCCGCGCGGGCTGACGCCGAGCTTCACCGACGGGCTGCGACGCGTCGCCCTGGCGAGGTCGACGATGTACGCGAGGACGTCGGCGTTCGCTCCGACGGACGCGGCGGACTCACGGGCGGCGGCGAGCTCGGCGGCGCCGAGCACCGGCGTCACCCCGGCCGCGGTGAGGTCGCGCGGGTTGAAGCCGGCCGCGTGACGCCGGAGCACCTCCACCTCGGTGTCGCGCTCCGGCACATCGAGGGTGAGCTTGAGCAGGAAGCGGTCGAGCTGGGCCTCCGGGAGCGCGTAGGTGCCCTCGTACTCGATCGGGTTCTGCGTCGCGGCCACGATGAACGGGTCGGGCAGGCGGCGGCTGACGCCGTCGACGCTGACCTGGCGCTCCTCCATCGCCTCCAGCAGCGCCGACTGGGTCTTCGGCGGCGTCCGGTTGATCTCGTCGGCCAGCAGGATGTTGGTGAACACCGGTCCCTCGCGGAACACGAATCCGCCGGTCTGAGCGTCGTAGACGAGCGAGCCGGTCACGTCGCCCGGCATCAGGTCGGGCGTGAACTGCACGCGCTTGGTGTCGAGGTTGAGCGCCTGGCTGAGCGACCGGACCAGCAGCGTCTTCGCGACGCCGGGCACGCCCTCGAGCAGCACGTGGCCGCGCGCCAGCAGCGCGATGATCAGCCCGGTGACCGCGCCGTCCTGGCCGACCACCGCCTTCCCCACCTCGGCGCGGACGGCGCCGAGCGCGCCGCGCAGTCGGGCGGCATCCGCGGTGGAGCCGGGGGAGGAGGGGGCCGTGGTCCCCGTCGTCACGTCGGTCATGCGTCCATTCTTCCGGTCGGGCCCGAGGCGGGCGTAACAGCGGCACGGGCGGCGCGTTCGAGCTCCGCCAGGTCGTCGGAGAGCGCGATCAGGTCGCGGTCGGTGCGGGGGATTCGGTCGAGAAGCAGGTCGTGGATCGCGCCGCGGTCGCGGCGGGTGAGCGCGGCGACGGCGTCGGCGACCTCCGGCGTGGTGGCGGCGGACGGCAGTCCTGCCGTGGCGGCGAGCCGCCCGATCGAGCCGATCCGCAGCGCGTCGGCCGCTCGGAGGCGGGCGCTGGAGCGCTGGTAGAGGCGGGCCCGGCCCTCCCGGGTCTCTCCGGCGCGCACGACGACCGGGAGGTTCTCGACCACGAGCGGGCCGAACCGGCGGCCGCGCCAGACCGCAGCGGCCACGAAGACCACCCCGAGCAGCAGCATGACCGGGGTGACCCAGCCCGGGGTGAGCGCGGCGATGTCCGGGGGCCCTGTGACCGGCCGGTCGTCGATCGACGGCAGGTACCAGACCAGCGTCCGGTGGCTCCCGAGCAGGTTGAGCGCGAGCGCCGCGTTGCCGAGCCGGTCGACACCCTCGTTCGTGAGCACGCTGGAGGAGCCGAGCAGGTACACCGTGGCGTCGTCGAACGTCGTCCGCACCAGGGAGGCCCGGCCGTCGCGGTCCGCGAAGCACGCGGCGTCGTCGTCGCCGGAGACCCGGAAGGTGCCCGGGTATCCTGCGCTTTCGTCCGAGACGGCGCGCGGGTCGATGCGCTCCGCCCGCTGGGCCGCGGGTACGTCGCAGCCCGCCCGGACGGGACCGCCCGGGGAGCCTGCGGCCG
>JBQCEF010000146.1:0-2286 GCA_051960495.1 Nocardioides sp.
ATTGCCGCCGAACTCAACGCACGCCCCCGCAAGACCCTCCACTGGCACACCCCCGCAGAAGCTCTCGACGCACTACTGTCCGGAGAGACCAACATCGATGGTGTTGCGCTGACCCCTTGAATCCGCCGCGCGGATCGCGTGCTTCTCGTGCGAGATCGCCGGCCAGCCCAGACGGAGCGGGTCAGCTGGTGCGGTGCACCTTGTGCTGGGCCGCCTGCGCCCGCGGCCGGATCACCAGCTCGTCGATGTTGACGTGCGCCGGCCGGGTGACCACCCAGGCGACCGCGTCGGCGATGTCCTCGGCCACGAGCGGCTCCGCCACGCCGGCGTAGACCGACTCGGCCCGCTCCTGGTCGCCGCCGAACCGCTTCACCGAGAACTCCTCGGTCTTGACCATGCCCGGGGCGATCTCGCAGATCCGGACCGGCTGGTCGTAGAGCTCCAGCCGCAGCGTCTCGGTGACGACCTGGGTGCCGTGCTTGGCCGCCGTGTAGCCGCCCCCGCCCTCGTAGGCGATCCGGCCGGCGGTCGACCCGAGGTTCACGATCACCCCGGCGCCGCTCGCGATCAGCGCGGGCAGCAGCGCCTGGGTGACCTGCACCAGGCCGATCACGTTGACCTCGTACATCGCGCGCCAGTCCTCGGCCTTCGCGCTCGCCACCGGGTCCGCCCCGAAGGCGCCGCCGGCGTTGTTGACGAGCACGTCGAGTCGGTCGCCGACCCGCTCCGCGAGCGCGGCGACCTCGTCGGCGGAGGTCACGTCGCAGCGGACCGCCGTACCCCCGATCTCCTCGGCCAGCGCGGCCACCCGGTCCTCTCGACGTGCCGCGCAGAACACGTGGAAGCCCTCCGCCGCCAGCCGCCGGGCCGTCGCCGCCCCGATTCCGCTGCTCGCCCCGGTCACCACTGCCGTCTTCGTCGTCATGCGGCCATTGTCCCGGCCTGGCCGGAGCCCGCGACGTGAGGCCCGTCGCACCCGGTGGTGCCGAGCGGTCCGCAGGCGGCACACTCTCCCCATGACCGTGAGCCGGGTGGGAGCCGTGGCCGCCGTCCTCGGCGGGCTGCTGTGGATCGTCGCGGGCGTGATCGGCTGGGGTGACGAGCCGATCAACCAGCCGCTCTACGTCGCCGGCCTGGTGCTGCTCGTCGTGGCGTTCGCCGCGCTCGGCTACGCCCTCGTCGCGACCGCGCCGGTGTGGCTGCGGGCCGTCGTGACGATCGCGACCCCGGCCCTCGGCCTGATGGTGTGGCTGATCCTGCGTGACAGCCTCTCGGACTACGTCGCGGCCGTGACCGGGGGCGCGCTGCTGCTCGTCGGCGGCGGGGTCGCCCTGGCACGCAGCCGGCCGCCGGCCGCCGGTCCGGCCGAGCCGCCGCCCGCGCGGGGTCGCCGCGCTGCCCGCTGACGCCTCGACACCGCTCGATTTGGGATAGGTAAGGCTTACCTAATATCCTGCGTCGGTGAGTCTGCCCGCCACCGCCGTCCCCGGCGTCACCACCGGCTTCTGGAGCCGCCTCGCCGCGTACGGCGACCGGCCCGCCCTGGTGAGCGACGACGGCACCGTGACATACGCCGACCTCGCCGACCGGGTCCGCGAGGTGGCCGACCGGCTCGGTCCCAGCCGCCGGCTGGTGCTGCTCGCGGGCGCCAACCGGGCCGACGCGGTCGTGGTCTACCTCGCCGCGCTCGCCGGCGGCCACCCGGTCCTCCTGGTGCCGGGCGACCACCGGGCCCACGTCGAGTCGGTGGTGCAGGCATACGACCCCGACGTGGTCGTCACCGACGGGCAGCTCGACGAGCGCCGCCCCGGGACCGCCCACGACCTGCACCCCGACCTGGCGCTGCTGCTGTCCACCTCCGGGTCCACCGGGTCGCCGAAGCTGGTCCGGCTCTCGCACGAGAACCTCGCCGCCAACGCGGAGGCCATCGCCGACTACCTGGCGATCCGACCCTCGGACGTCGCCGCCACCACGTTGCCGATGCACTACTGCTACGGCCTGTCGGTGATCAACAGCCACCTCGCTGTCGGGGCGTCGCTGCTGCTCACCGAGCTCTCCGTCGTCGACAGCTGCTTCTGGGACGCGGTGCGGGCACACCGGGTCAGCACGTTCGCCGGGGTGCCCTACACGTTCGACCTGCTCGACCGGGTCGGCTTCGCCGAGATGGACCTCCCGTCGCTGCGCTACGTCACCCAGGCCGGGGGGGGGGGGGGCCCCGCCCCCCGCCCAGACCACACCCACCAGAAAACCCCACCCAAGCACGGTGTTTTTTTTTTTTTTTTGTAG
>JBQCEF010000147.1:0-19032 GCA_051960495.1 Nocardioides sp.
TCGACGATCTCCAGGCCCATCGTCTTCTTGCCCTCGATGCGGTAGGGCTCTTTGAGGGTGGCGACGTCGACCCAGTCGCCGCGCGCGACGGCGTCGGCGACCATGGCACCGGCGTCGCTGATCACCCCGTCGACGAGCTGTACCTGGGCGCCGGCGGTGAGGCACTCCGCCCGAGTGATGCGTGGGGCGTCCTCGGGCATGACGATGAGTGCCTCGATCCCGGCTCGCGCGGCGTAGGCCGCCCACGCTGCGCCGGCGTTGCCGTTGGTCGGCATGGCGATCCGCTTCCACCCGAGCTCCCGCGCACGGGAGACGCCGACGGCGGCGCCGCGGGCCTTGAAGGTGCTGGTGGGCGTCGCGCTTTCATCCTTGATCCACAGCTCTTCCAGGCCGATGTGCGAGCCGTGGCGGTCCATCTTCAGCAGCGGCGTCGCCACCTCGCCGAGCTTGACCTCCGCGGCCGCCTCGGAGCTGGGGAGTAGCTCGTGGTAGCGCCACAGCTCCCAGTCGCGTTCCTGGAGTGCTGAGCGAGGCACGTCCTGCTTGAGTGCGTCGAGGTCGTAGCGCGCCAGCAGCGGCGACTTGCACTCGACACACAGGCCCTGGGCGACGGTCGCGTCGTGGACGTGGCCGCACCGGGCGCACTCGAGATGGGAAAGATAGCTGTACCGGGTCATGGGGTTCCTCTTCGTTTGGTTGTCAACTGGCCCGCGACAGCGGTGCCGACTGGATCGCGGTTCGCACCTCGTCGGCGACCGCCAGGAATTCGGGCATGGATCGGATGCGCTCGGGAGCGACGGGCTCGCCGGGCTTGGAGAACACCGCTGGGCGGTCGAGCACGACCCGGCCCGGACGAGGGCTCATGACCATCACCCGCGAACCGAGGAAGACGGCCTCGTCCACGCTGTGGGTGATGAAGACGATCGTCTTGCCCGTCGCCCTCCAGATCTCGAGAAGCTCGTTCTGGAGGTGCTCGCGCGTCAGGGCGTCGAGCGCGCCGAACGGTTCGTCCATGAGGACGATGTCGGGATCGTTGGTCAGGACCCGCGCGATCTGGCAGCGCTGTTGCATGCCGCCGGAGAGCTCGTAGGGCCTTCTGGACGCGAAGTCGCTCAGTCCGACCATGTGCAGGAACCGCTTCGCGTCAGCCTGTCGTTGGGACGCCTTCACTCCCCTCAGCTTGGGACCGAGCTCGACGTTCTCCTGGACGGTCAACCACGGGAAGAGGTTGGGCTGCTGGAACACGACGCCTCGGTCCGCTCCCGGCTTGGTGACGGGAACGCCGTCCACCTCCACCGTCCCTTGCGAGGGGTGCATGAACCCGGCCAGCAACCGCAGGAGCGTGGTCTTGCCGCAGCCCGAGGGGCCGGCGAGGCTGAGGAACTGCCCGGGTTCGATGCGAAAGTTGATCTCGGAGAGGGCCTGGACGCGGTCGCCCTTCACCTCGAAGCTGTGGCTCACCGAGTTGATCTCGACAGTGCGGTCGTGGCTCATGTCTGCATCACTCCGTCACGGACTTGGCGGGACCGGGGTCGACGCCGTCGCGGTAGGTCTGCTGGGAGCTGACGCCCTTGATCGAGCCCTGCTCGAGCAGGAAGCCGGCGGTGGTGATCAGGTCCTTGGCGACCTTGCCGTCCAACCAGTCGCTGGACGCCTGCTCTGTCGCCGGAAGGTAGATGTAGCCGCCGAACAGGTCCGTCACGTCCTTCGGCGAGATGCCCATCTGGATGGCGATGCTCTCGGCTGCCTTGTCGGGATCGTCCTTGATCTGCTGCACGGCGTAGTCCTGTGCCTTGGCCCACTGCTTCATGAAGCCCGGATTGGCGTCCGCGAACTCGGCGGTGGCGGCCGACAGGTCGTAGGTCGGCTTGCCCGCCTTGGCCGTGTCTGCGCTGGAGAAGATCTGGCTCCCGTCCTGCTCGAGTTGTCCGAGCACGGGGTTCCATACCCACGCGGCGTCGATCTGGTTTCCGTCCCAGGCCGCCGACATGGCCTCCGGTGCGAGGTTGATCAGCTTGACGTCCTTGCCCGGCACGAGTCCTGCGCCATCGAGCGCCTGCAGCAAGGAGAAGTGCGACGTCGAGCTGAACGGGACCGCGATGCGCTTGCCGGCGAGGCCCTGCAGGTCGGTGATCGACTTGTCGTGGACGACGAGTGCCTCGGCCTCGCCGATGACCTCTTGGATCCACACGACCTTGATCGGGATCTCCAGCGGCTTGGACAAGGCGATGGTGGCCGGTGACGATCCCAGCATGCCGACATCCACACTGCCGGCACCGAACGCCTGAACCACGTCACCACCGGAGCTGAACTGCGACCACTTGATCGTCGCGTTCGGCATGCAGGCCTCGAGCAGGCCAAGGTCCTTGACCACCAGGTCGCCGGTGGGGCTGGCCTGCCAGGCGAGGTTGGCCGTGGTCTCGACGGACGTGTCCGGCTCCCAGGGGCAGTCGGTCTCGGCGGCCGTCGTGGTGGTGGCAGTACGTCCGGAGGAGACGCATCCGCTGACGGCCATGAGGAGGACGGCGCTGCCGACTCCGAGGGCTCGGTGAAGAGCACGGTTCTTGGACATGGTTGTTCGCTTTCTCCAGGGGACGGCGCGGGGGGGATCCGAGTAGAACGAGTCAGGCCTTGCCGCGCCAGGGCACAAGAAGCCGCTCGACAAACTTGATGAGACCGTCGAGGGCGACGGCTGCGACGCCGATGACGATGATGGCCGCCACGGTCAGGGGTGTTTCGAGTTGGACACCGGAGAGATAGGCGAGCCCGCCGATCCCCGGAATGCCGTTGTTCAGCTCCGCGGCTACGACCGTCGTCCAGGCAAAGCCGGTGGCGACCCGGATTCCTGTGATGACCTCAGGCAGGGTCGCCGGGATCATGACGTGCCAGACCGACTGGCGACGCGTCGCACCCAGGGAGAGCACTGCGTTGATCTGGTCCTCGCGTACGCCGCGAACCCCGCTGATCGTGGCCATGGTGATCGGCGGAAACGCAGCCAGGAACAACAGCCACACCTTGGAGGTGTCACCGATGCCGAACCAGACGATGAGCAGGCCGATGTAGCCCAGCGGGGGCAGCGACCGCAGGAAATGCAGGTAGGGCTCCACCACCACGCCGACCCACTTGACAGTCGACATCAGCAGGCCGACGGGGATGCCGACGACGATGGCTGCCCCGACGCCGATTCCGATCCGCTGCAGGCTCGCGATGAGGTGTTCCCACATGTAGTAGTTCTGCTCGCCGCGGACGATCCGGTCGACGCCCTCCGCGATGGGGTGATCGGTGTTGGCCTGGACGAACGCGTCCCATACCGAGGCAGGGGAGGGCAGGTACAGGGGCTTGACCAGTCCTAGCCCGGTGATCAGGAACCAGGCCGCGAGGAAGGCGACCAGGGTCAGTGCGCGAGTGGCCCAGGGGCGGACACCTGGGGGCAGTCGTTCCCATCCCAGTCGGGACGCGGCGCCCAGCCCCCGGCCACGGTTCTCGGTCGGCTTCACCATCGTCGTGTGCGTCGTCATCGTCTGGTCCTGTCGCTGTTGACTTGGTTGCTCTGACTGCGAGCCTCGGCGCTGTTGGCGGAGTTGACGTGTGCGCACAGGGCGTCCATGCGTCGCCGCAACTCCGGCGTGTCGCAAGTGGCGGCCGCCAGGTTCTCCACCACGGAGGCAAAGTGCGCCAGGCTGCCGGCGCGGGCACGCTCGGCGTCGCCGGCGGCGATCGCCTCGCAGACCACGTCGTGCTGGCCCGCCCACACCCGGGGGAGTTCCTTCGAGCTCCACGCTTGGGTTCGTGCCGTGAGGAGCAATGGATCGATCGTCAGGTCGAGCAGGTCGGCTGCCGCGTCGCGCAGGAACTTGTTGCGACACACGCCGAGCAGTGCCCGGTGGACGCGGATGTCGGTCGTCGCGTGCAGTTCCGGGTCACTAACGGCCAGATGCATACCGCCGATCAGCTCACGGGCCGCCGCTAACGCGGCGGGATCAGGATCGAGGGCCGCGGTGGCCAACGCCTGAGGCTCGATCAGGATGCGCGTCTCGAGGAGATCCACTGCCTCGGCGAGCGACGCGAGCGGTTGCTGCTCAGCCACTGTCCGCGACACTGGTTCGCTGCTGATGACGATGGTCCCCGAGCCGCGCCGGGACTCCACGTGGCCGGCGAATTGAAGTGCGGCCAGAGCTTCCCGGACCGTAGGACGACTCACATCGAACTCGCGTGCCAACGTCTCTTCGCTCGGAAGGCGGGCGCCCACCGGAATCGACCCGTCGGAGATGTGCCCAAGGATCTGCTCCGCGATCGACGAACTCACATGCGGAGCGCGCTGAAGCGGCCGGAACCGGGGTGTGGTGGGCATCACATCTGGCATGCCCCGAGACTCGCATTTGCCAAGTTGCCTGTCAACTAGGCAACTGGAATTCCTCAGAGAATCCCGGTACTGGTCTTGACCGGGCAATCAGGTCGCCGGCGACGCGTACGCGCCAGGCTTACCGTCTGGTGGCTATGTGAAGCAGGGCCTCGCCGGCAGCGGGAAGGCGCGGTCGTTTGCGCCAGATCGCCGTGAGGGGTCGGCGCAGGCCGAGCCGCGCGACCCGTGCAGCAACGAGCTGCCCCGATTCGAGCTCGGGGCCGAGGGCGGTGCTTGACAGGACGACCGGTCCCATGCCAGCGAGCGCGGCGGACTTCAGAGCGGTGTTCGAGGCCATTTCAAGACCCGGGGACAAGGCGTATCCGCTCCGGTTCAGCGCCTGTTCTAGCGTCTCTCGGGTTCCTGATCCGAGCTCTCTGACCATCAGTGGGGCCTGACTCACCTCCGCGGCCGTTACCACTCGACCGGGGACGGCCCAGTCGTGATCCGGCCGCACTGCGACGACAAGTCTGTCCCAGCCGATCCGGACGTTCTCCAGTGAGGGCGGCACCGTGAGGCACTCGACGAACCCCACCTCCACCTCGCCGCTCTCCACGAGGTCAGCGACCTGGGTGGAGTTGTGGACGAACAACGTGACTGTGATCTCCGGCCGGTGTCGTTTGAGCGTGCTGACCCATTGGGGAGCATGGTGCTCCGCGATCGTCATGCTGACACCGACCCGGACCGAGGGCCGATGTGCACCGCGGAGGACCTCAAGGGATCGGCTGAACTCATCGGCGCTTTGAAGCAACTTCGTGGCCCAGTCGACGACCACCTGTCCGGTTGGCGTAAGCGAGGTGCCTGAACTGCCGCGTTCCAAGAGCGGCAATCGAAGGCTGCGCTCCAGGGCGGTCATGCGGCGGCTCACCGTCGGTTGCGAGAAGCCGAGCTGGGCTGCCGCTCTGCCGATGCTCCCGTGCTCCGCGACGAGGACCAGCACACGGATGTCTTCCAGATCGAGAGGCTTGCCCATGCATGCAGCGTATGACCTCCTGCCCCTTTGCTGTCTACTCAGACCATGACAGCTCGACCAGGCTGAAAGCATGAACACCGAATCCCTGCCACGTGATGCCTTGGACCGCCCCTCGCACACCGGCACCCTCCGTCGCCTGGGGCCGGGTGCAGCGGTCAGTCTCGCTGGCGTCTGTGCTGCCCTGGTCGGGCATCGGCTCGTACCGGGGCTCGGAACGCTGACGTGGGCGGTGCTGCTCGGCGCTGTGGCAGCGAACGTCGGTGTCCTGCCGGCCGGCACTCGGCCCGGCCTGAAATTCGCCACGAAACGCTTCCTGCGCATTGGCGTTGTGTTGCTTGGGTTCTCGCTGTCCCTTGTGTCGATCGGTGCGCTGGGAGCGCCGATGATCGCCTTGGTCGTCGTCACGCTCTTCACCACCCTCGTCGCCACCACCTGGCTTGGCCAGAGGATGGGTCTCGGAGCCGCCCGCAGCCTGCTGATCGGTACCGGGTTCGCCATCTGTGGCGCATCTGCGATTGCCGCCATGGAGGAGAACGCCGAGGCCGATGACGACGACGTCGCCGTCGCAATCGCCATGGTGACGATCTGCGGCACAGCAGCCATGGTGCTCCTGCCCCTGCTGCAAGCCCCTCTCAACCTCAGCGACGAACAATTCGGAGCGTGGGCCGGCGCCAGTGTCCACGAGGTTGGTCAGGTCGTCGCAGCAGCAAGCCCGGCGGGGGCGGCAGCGGTCGCCGTAGCCGTGGTCGTGAAACTGACCCGGGTTCTACTGCTCGCCCCCGTGGTAGCCGGGGTCAGCGTGCGCCGCCGGATGCATTTGAAGACCAGCGGCGAAGACGTCGCCATCCGTCGCCCCCCACTGGTCCCCGCATTCGTCCTCGGCTTCTTGGCCTGCGTCGCGATCCGCAGCACCGGGGTCGTGCCAGATAGCCTGCTAGCGATCATAGAGACGCTGCAGACAGTGACCCTCGCCGCAGCGCTCTTCGGAATGGGCACCGGTGTCCATCTGCGCAGCCTCGCCCGCAGCTCAGGACGGGCACTTGCGCTGTCGGTCCTCTCCACCCTGCTCGTTGCCGGCGTCGCACTGACCGGAGTTAGCCTGCTGCTTTGATTCACCCCGGCCCAGGCCCCGGCCGCCGCCCGGCGCAGCAAGCGAGATCGGCCTTTGCGGGGCGGCCGAAGCGTGACCTTCGTCAAGCTGCGAGCCCGAGGCCCGGCTTGAACCACGCTCTCACCATACTGAATGTTGAGGGCAATATCGACGGTCACGTCAAGCCCCGGAGCGGAGGAAGAGAGGCGGTGTCATTGTGCTGACCAGCCCGTGGGTAATCCATGGAGTGCTCGCCTTTGCCGCGGTCTTCATCGTTCTCGTGATTGTGTCCGGTGGCGGCAGCGGCGCTGGCACCGGTGACGGGGGCTACTGACCGCCCTGACTACGAAGCAATGAGGAAGGGGGATCAGCGACTCGGAAATAGCCTGCTGGCGGTCCGATCATCCCCCTGCAAACGAAACCCGCCTGTGACGGTGTGTCGGTGGCGCCGGAAAGGAGGCGACCACGCGCGACACCTGCGGACTCACCAGCCGTCATTTTGAGCGTGACCGCTTCTCCGATGTCAGGGTTGCTCGTCGCTGCCAGCGGCTTCGTGGTGGCCCCGGGTCCTGTTCAGTGCCTCGAGGTTCTTTCTGTCGGCGTCGGGGAGCGCATGCAGGTACTTCTGCGTGGTGGTGATCTGCGCATGACCCATCCGGTCCATCACCGATTTCAGATCTGAACCGCCCCGGAGTTTCCGGACACTTCGATTGGTGTCTCTACCCGGTCGGGAGGAGACGGTTTCGTGCAGCGTAGTGGGCGGCTTCGACCTCGATGGATGTGAGGTCGTCGACAGACTCGTGGGTGCGCTCGTGGTTGAACCAGTGGACCCATCCCAGGGTCTCGAGCTCGACGCGCTCGACGTCGCGCCAGGGGCCTTCGGGACGGATCAATTCGGTCTTGTAGGCGCCGATCTGGGACTCGGCCATGGCGTTGACGCCCCTATAGGTCAAGACTTCGGTGGGGTGCCGGCTTGGGGGTGACCTCGTGGCCAGAGTCCGAGACAGGACAGGCCACTCGGGCTACCGGCTGTCGGATCGCGGCGGGACGACGCTAGCCAGGAAGCCTAATGCGACGTTGTCGGCGCGGCCGAATACCGGGCTTTCTTGGTAGCTGGGATGCATTAGCCACGAGAGCTGACCGAGACGCTGGCTCCGCCGGGCGGCGTGGGCGGTCGGCGCGTCGGCGGGAAAACGGTCGGTGACCGCGAGAAGAATTGGGCGCGTGTTGAACTGGCAGCAGGCGGACCCGGCGCGCACCGAGCGCGCTATCCAGGCGCTGCTGCGCAAGCTGTACCCGGGCCTGCGGTCGTTCGACGGCGCCGGCGGTGACGGCGGCCGCGACGCAGAGCTGGTGACCGCCGACGGGCGCACCGTTTTCGAGGTGAAGTCGTTCCGCCGGTTCGGGTCGTCTCAGCGACGTCAGGTGGAGCGGTCTCTGAAGAAGGCGGTCCAGTCGGTGCCGGCCATGGTCAGGTGGGTGCTGGTCGTACCTATCAACATGACGCCCAAGCGCCCAGGTGCACGCAGCAGCGAAGAAGCTTGGTTTGACGACAAACTCCCAACATTGGCCCCCGGGGTGGACCTCGCCTGGTGGGGCCTGGACTGGCTCGACGCCCAGGTCGCCGAGCACCTGGAGTTCCAGCGCTACATCGAGGGCGCAGACGCCCAGCTTCTCGAGCGCGCCCGGCAGTTCGACAAGGAGAGTGCCGTTCTGGCCGGCGGCATCGGCGACCTACACGAGCGACTCCACGGGCTTCGGAATCGCGTCGACGAGCTCTCGATGTTCTGGACGTTGGACTTCGAGGTCCGCGGGGGTGTCACGCACTCCACGTTGCGGGCGAAGCAGGCGGACGCGCACATCCTCGACCCCATCACCATCACCCCCACATTCTCATTCAACGAAGATGACCCCGACGACGCAGCGCTGCGAGCGAAGGTCGAGCGAACGCTGGGATTCGGCGGCACAATTGACCTCCCCGCCGGATACATCACCAAACTCGACATCGACGCTTCCGACGAGACACGCAAGCTGTTCGACACGGGCCGCAATCCCGGAGACAGCGAGTTCACGTTCCACAGCCCGCGCGTCAAGCTGGACCGTCACTTGCGATGCGCCTACCAGATGCTCGACGCCGAGGACCGCGTCGTCGCGGGGTTCCCTGTGTTCCTGCGCGAACGGACGGCCGGCGCCACCGGCGTCACCCTGTACGGCTCGGATGCTGCCGGGATCGTCTCCTTTGCGGTCGGAATCCCCCGGCCCAGCCGCCTCCCCGGTCCAGACGAGACTATCCCGATGGGAGATGCAAACCTCGGCCTCGAGCTGCCGGACAGCATTGTCGGCTACGAGATCGATTCACTCCTGCCGGTCGTGGAGACGCTCGTCGCCGCGACACCGGGGAACCGCATCAGGTTCGAGATGCCCGGTCTGGGCCATATCACCAGCAGCCCGCTGACCATGACCGTGTTCAAGGAAGCGGCCCTGACACACGACATCGTCGTCGACCTCTACCGGATGCAGGAGGTCACCGGGTCGGTCCTTCGGTTCCCAGCCAACGTTACTGACGGCGACGTGAAGGACCTGCGCAACACCGTCCGGCAGCTCGACGGTGAGACCGTCGACCACGACGGCGGCCTGACCCTCACCCTTCGGCCCGAAGCCGTCGCCGCGTTCCTGAAAACGTATGACTCCGTAGAAGGTGACACCCCGGGAGCGTTCATGTATTCGGCCGAGCTCATGGAGCTCAGGGTCGGAGACCTTCGGCTCGAGTACGGACCGGCCGCGTTCTACGCGCCGCTGCCGAGGCTCACGAACCGCGCTGACCTCGAGGCCGCAGCCGAGTCACCACCGACAGATGGCGGGGTCGACGCCTTCTTCGAGCCGACCGAGACGCCCTTCAAGTGGTTGTCCAGGGCCGACGCGATCGAGCACCTTGAAGCGGCGAAGGACCGTGATGACCCGCCCGTTACATAGTGCGTCTAACTGGGCGAAAGGGGCTGCCGCGAGCGGCGCTTGGGGCCTACGAGTCGTCGCGCTGAGCAAGCACGGGTGGGCCGGCGTCGGATGGCTTTTCTCGTCCGGCGCCTGCGTGCTGGCCGCGGGTCCTGTTCAGGGCGTCGAGGTTCTTCTCGTCGGCGTCGGGGAGGGCGTGGAGGTACTTCTGGGTGGTGGTGATCTGGGCGTGCCCCATCCGGTCCATCACAGATTTCAGATCTGACCCGCCGGCGAGCAGCCAGGAGGCGTGAGCGTGGCGCAGGTCGTGGACGCGGACGTCGAAGTCGACTCCGGAGGCCTTGATGGCGGGGCGCCAGACGCGGGTGCGGAAGGTGTTGCGAGAGATCGGCGTGCCCTCGCGGGTGGCGAACAGCAGATCGTCGGGGCCCAGGCGCTGAGAAGCGATCAAGTCGGCGAGCTGGTCGACGAGGTCGGCGGGGAGGCCCATGGTGCGGGCCTCGTTGTCCTTGGGGTAGGGCTTGGTCAGCATCCGGGCGCCGGTGGGGGAGTTCTTGATCGAGACCTCCACCACTGTCTCTTCGACGCTCAGCGTGCGCTTGATCAGGTCGAGGTGCCGGGGCTTCAGCGCGATGAGCTCACCCCACCGCAGCCCGGTGTTGATGGCGGTCTCGATCATCAGCCGATGCTGGGCGGGAAGGGCGCCGAGGATGGCGACGTACTCCTCGGGGGTCAGGGTGCGGGCCTTCTTCTTGACGACCTTGGGCAACTCGGTGTGCGCGCAGGGGTTGAATGTGACCACCCGGTCGCGCAGGGCGCGTTCGAAGACCGAGTGCAGCATGGTGTGGTACTTCCGGACACTGGCGGCCGAGAGGCCGTCCCCGTCTCCTGTGGCGGTGGCGGTGGTGACCCAGCGTTGGATCTCGGAGGGCAGGATCTTGCCCATCGGCCGGCGGCCGAAGGTGGGGATGAAGTGCTTGTCGAGGTAGGACCGGTAGGCGGCCAGGGTGGAGGTCTCGACGTGCTTGGAGGGCAGCCAGACGGTTTCGACGTACTCAGCGAAGGTGACCTGGCCGCGGGAGTGGTCGTGCCACGCCCCGTCGCGGACCTTGGCCTCTTCCCGGTTCGCGGCGCGTTCGGCTGCGCGGCGACTGGAGTAGGTGCCGGCGGAGCGTTGCCGGCCTTCGGGGTCGCGGTAGCAGGCAACGAACCGGGTGTCGCCGTCGTCGGTGACCCGGGTCTTGATCCACGCCATGAGCACCTCCCGAGGGGCCGAAATGCTGATGTCCGCACAGTGTCCGCAAACGTTGCCCCGAAGGCCGGCGACAGTCAGCGAAGGGTCGCGTAAAGCAAGTATGCCCCTGAACTGCGACTTTACGATCCGGATACCTCACAGTCGAGACGAATGTGAGGTGGTTGGTAAGCCGGATACGGCACTCATAACCCAGAGGTCGCAGGTTCAAATCCTGCCCCCGCTACGAATTTCAGGCTCGGAATCTACGGATTCCGAGCCTGAAAGCATTTAGAGACTTGATCGAGTGTCCACTTAGTGACGGGTTTCCCGGACAGCCTCCGACCCGCCTGAGCTACGCGCCGACGGCTCCCCGTGAGGAGTGGCTGTGCAGTGCGGCCATGACCGAACTGATCGACATGTCCGCCACCGTTGCCCTCGACCGCCTCGCCGCCTGGAAGATCGCCCTGCGTGCGGAGAACAAGAGCCCCGGCACCGTGACCATCTACGCCGACTGCGTCAGCCGCTACCTGCGTTGGTGCGCGGAGCACGACAACCGGCCGATGAGCCGCGCCTGCCTCAACCAGTGGGTCGCCGGCATGCTCGACGCCGGAGCCGCGCCTGGCACCGCCCGCATCAGGCAACAGGCGTGCCGCCGCTTCGCGGCCTGGCTCACCGCCGGCGGCGAGCTCCCCGTTGATCCGTTCCCCGGCATGAAGGCACCCCGTGTCCAGCCGCCCTTGGTCGAGCCACTCACCGATGCCGAGCTGCGCGCCCTCCTCGACACCTGCACCGTCCCACAGGACCCCGCGCCGGTGGGGGAGCGGCTGCACCATCGCCGCGACGAGGCCATCATCCGGCTCATGTTTGAGACCGCCATCCGCTCCGGAGAGCTCATCGGCCTCAGTCTCGACGACCTCGACCTCATCGGACGCCTGATCACCATCCGCCGCGGGAAAGGCGGACCGGGCAGGACCATCCCGATCGGCCAGGCCACCACCGAGGCTCTGCTGCCATACCTCGACGAGCGCGCGCAGCACCCCCTTGCCCACGCCCCAGACCTGTGGCTCGGCAATCGTGGCAAGCAGTTCGGCCGCGAGGGGCTCAGCCGCTCTCTGCGCCGCCGGGCCCAGCGCGCCGGAGTCCAAGGCTTCCGGCCGCACCGGCTCCGCCACACCGCCGCCCACCGCTGGCTCGCCGCCGGGGGCTCCGAATCCGGCCTCATGGCGATCGCCGGGTGGACCCGCACCGACATGCTGGTGCGCTACACCCGCGCCCGAGCCTCCGAACGAGCCGCGGCCGAGGCGTGGCGCCTCGACCTCGGCAACCTCTGACGACTTGCCGAGATCGAGCGCCATTACCGGCCCTCGTGAGGTTGACTCTGAGGGGCCACAGGAAGTTCAACGGCTGGCCTCTCGCCCGGGTGACGTCGAAGGGGCATAGTGCTGGGATGGCTGCACCAACCAGCGTGATCCCCGCAGGTGCCATCGAGCACGACGGCATGCTCTGGAAGCCGCGACGGGGGGCGACCGCCTCCGCCGAGGAGTTCATCAGGGCGCGCACATTGTTCATCGAGCTCAACCATGACGCGATGTGGAATCCCTGGATTCGCGACGAACGAGCGGCCGAAATTGACACAGCTGCCGAGGTGATGGGGCAGTGGCAGCGGGCCGAGCCGGGTCACCGACACCTGAGCCTCAAGCAGTGGGAGGCCCAGCAGGCGCGGCGCGAACGCAAGCGGGAGCAGCAGCGCGCCGCAGACGAGGCCCGCCGGGAGCGGGACAAGGCTCGCTACGACGAGGAGCGCTGCACAGCCAGACTCCGCCTGATCGAATTGCAGCAGAGTCTTGACCACGCGCTCGCCGAGTTGACCGGCTTCCGCGACGGCACCAAGTTCCCTGCCATGGATGCGAAGCGTCGCGCCGACGAGGTGAGCGACCTGGAGAGGAAGGTCGAGTGGCTTCGGGCGGAGCTCGCCCGCCTCACGCCGATCGTGGGCGATCCCGAGGACGTCGTCGATGAGCACGGCTGGCTGCCGCGTGATCGGCGTGAGGAGACCTGGTGGTCGTACCGGCTGGACCGTGAACGCAAGGTCCGCGACCTCAAGCAGCGGCTGCCGGAGCTCGAAGCCGCACTCAAGACCACCAGCGATCGCGCCGAGCGCCGTGATCACCGAGCCAAGCTCGCCGAGGCGACCCGAGACCTCGATCGTCTGATCGCTGAGGGGCCGTTCACAGCAGCGGACATGTGCTCGGAGTGCGCGACCCCGATGGCGCATCACGGATGGGTCTGGCCTCCCGGCCGTCCCTGTCCCGCCTGGCCCGGCTGGGCCGCCGGGATGCGCCAGACGCGACAGATGCTCGAGACGTTCACGAAGAACCGAGACACGGGGGAACTGCCACCGGCGGAACCCAAGCCGCAGCCCCTCGCCATCGTTCCCTCCGGACTGCCCATCGCTGACGTGGTCGCCAAGCTCACCGAGCTGCAGCAGCAATTCCCCGGCGCCGAGGTGCGCCGCGGCCGAGCGAACCGATGGGAGCTCTGGAATCCGGATGCCTAGGCTCGTGGCACGTGACGCCGCGACTCAATGACACCCAGACGGCCATGCTGCGATGGCTCGCCACCGAGCCAGCAGACGGTGAGGCCACCAATCCGCAACGGCTGACCGCACGAGCCCTCGCCACACGCAAGCTCGTGAAGATCAGTGGGCGAGGCCCCAGCTGGCATGCCGCGCTCACCGATGCCGGTCGGCACTACCTGGAACACGGCGAGTACCCGGACGGCCACTTCGTCACCCAGCGCAAACCACAGCCGGAACCCGAACCGGTACCACCCCAGCGGCAGCGACCCATCAAGAAGCCGGCGGTGGTGCACGAGGTCGACCACGCTGTCGACTCCCCGGCTGCGAAGCGACGACGCGGCGGTCGACCTGCCGGCGACACGCTGTTCACCGCGGATAAGCCCGATCCGTACGACGAGAAGGTCCTGATCACGGTCAAGGAAGCAGCCTGGATGCTCAGCCTGCCCGAGCACGCCATCCGCCAGGCAGTGTCCGTCGGCGACCTGGACAGGGTCTTCATCGGGGAGGGCGGCAAGAACTACCGCATCGTGTACGGCTCGCTGCTGGCCTGGGTGAACTCCATGCCCCGAGAGTCCGCGAAGGGCTGGTGGTGATGGTCCAGGCACAGCACTGGGAGCCGCCCGATCCGCCGAAGCTGCTGGTCTCAGCACGACGCGTCGCCCAAGAGCTGGAGGTACCGACCTGGAAGGCCAACGAGATCTGCTGGTGCCTGGACCGGCGCTTCTACGCGCCGGGTCAAGTGCACTACCGAGTCACCCGCGCCTCCCTTGACGCCTTCAAGGAGCTGATCGCCGACGGTATGACGATGAGCGGTGCCCGTGCCGTGATGTGGAACTTCAAGCAACGAGGATCACTGCCTCCACCGGACCTGAGCCAAGAGGAGCGAGACTGGATTCACTGGCAATCCAGGCAGCGCCGTCGATGGTGAATGCTCCACTCGCCGCACACGGGCCCAAACCCGGGAAACTGTCGCCGCCCCTCCCTAGGCTTGCGTCGTGGAGTACGAGGCGATCGACGCACTACGAGAGAAGCACGCCGCATGGCGACTTCTGCGCGCGGGCAATGCCAGCCTCATCTTGTCGTTCCTCGGCCACTTCTTCGTCGAAGGTAACCGCGGGGCCTGTGCTGCCAGCGAGCTCGCGGCTGCACTCGATGACCACCTCTACTCCCTGAATGCCGCCATCCACACTGACAGCGGTGAACCGCGATACCCCAAGCCGCCCAAGACCTACCTGGAGGACTGGGCGGCACCCGACGCTGGCTACCTGCGCCGCTTCTACCCGGCCGGCGACGATGAGGTGCACTACGAGATCACCCCGGCCTTCGAGAAGGCATACGCGTGGGTGGAGTCGTTGAGGACTCGCCCATTCGTCGCCACCGAGTCCCGACTGCATACGGCCGTCGAGCTGTTGCGGCAGATCGTGCACGGCACCGACACCGACCCGCAGCGCCGCCTGATCGAACTACGTCGCCGACGCGACGAGCTCGACGCGGAGATCGCAGCCGTCGAGAGCGGCGAACTGCCACTGCTCGCACCTGCGAGCGTGCGCGATCGCTTCCAACAGTTCACCACCACCGCCCGCGAGCTGCTGTCCGACTTCCGTGAGGTCGAGGAGAACTTCCGTCGCCTGGACCGCGCAGCCCGGGAGCGGATTGCGACCTGGGACGGCGCCAAAGGCGAGCTGCTGAACGAACTCGTCGGCAGTCGCTCGGAGATCACCAACTCAGACCAAGGGCACAGCTTCCAAGCCTTCTACGACTTCCTCCTCTCCGCGTCACGACAGCAGGAACTGACCGACCTGCTCGATCGGGTCACCGGCCTCGACGCCGTCGACGCCGATCGGCGGGTGAAGGGCGTCCACCACGAATGGTCGGAGGCAGCCGAACGAGCACAAAGAACCGTCCGCCAGATCTCCGAACAGTTGCGGCGATTCCTGGATGATCAAGTGTGGTTGGAGAACCGACGGGTGCTTGACCTCGTCCGCGACGTCGAGAGCGCCGCGCTGTCCGTCCGGGACAACCCGCCCAGCCACGGGCTCACCGTGGACGAACCCGGCATCGCGATCGCTCTGCCCTTCGAACGGCCGCTCTACACCCCGCCCGCAGCAGCCGAGGTGGAAAGCCTCATCCCACCCACGGTCGCCGAAGTCGACTCCGATGTGCTGTTCGCCCAGACGTTCATCGACCAGACCCGGCTTCTGGACAACATCCGCGCCGTCCTGCCTGCACATTCGACCGCCCTCCTGTCCGACATCGTGACGATGTATCCCATTGAGCACGGCGCGGCCGAGATCGTCAGCTACCTGGCGCTTGCCGACGACGAGGTCGACATCGAGATGGACGACAGCGACGTCACGATCCTCGACTACCCCAACCCGGAAGACCCCGAGAAAGCCAACCGCGCACGACTGCCGAAGGTCACGGTGAAGCGACGATGAGCGACGAACGAGCGGTCGCCAGCGCCATCATCCGACTGATGCAGGGCGTGATCTACCGCGAGGCAGACGAGGACACCTGGCGCACTCTGGAACGTGCCGGGGCCAGCGTCCGTGATCACTTCGCGACCATCGGGGTCGACGTCGTCATCGATGAGGACGAGGGCTATGCCTACCTCCGCACCAAGCCGGACGAAGAGGGCGAGGATGATCCACTGCCGAGACTCGTGCGTCGCCGATCTCTGACCTACCCCGTCAGCCTGCTGTTGGTCCTTCTGCGCAAACGCCTCGTCGAGTTCGAGACGGCAGGGGGCGAAGGACGCCTGGTGCTCACCACCGAGCAGATCACCGAGATGCTCAGACTCTTCCAGGCAGAGTCGACAAACGAAGCACGCATCGTCGACAACGTTGAGAGCACCATCAAGAAGGCTGCTGAGCTGGGCTTCCTACGCCTGCTGCGTGGGCACAGCGACCACTGGGAGGTCCGGCGCATCCTCAAGGCGTACGTCGACGCCCAGACGCTGGCGGACTTCGCCAGCAAGCTCCGCGAATACGCAGGCACGGTGGCCTCCGATGGCTGACGGCCTCTTCTCCCGCACCGAACTGGCAAGCCCCGGGCGGGCCGGCTACCGACTCCAGCACCTCGAGGTCTTCAACTGGGGAACGTTCGACGGCCACGTCTGGCGCTTCACCGCTGATGGCGAGACAGCCCTCCTCACCGGTGACATCGGCTCGGGCAAGTCCACCCTGGTCGACGCATTGACAACCCTTCTCATGCCCGCTCATCGGATCGCCTACAACAAGGCAGCGGGCGCCGATGCGCGCGAACGCACGCTCCGCTCCTACGTCGAGGGCCACTTCAAGTCCGAACGCAACGAGTCGACCGGCAGATCACGCCCGATCGGCCTGCGAACTGGCGGGCGAACCTACTCGGTGATCGTCGGCGTCTTCGCCAACGACGGATACGACGAGACCGTCACCCTCGCCCAGGTCTTCCAGCAACGCGACTCGGCGGGCCAGCCCTATCGCTTCTTCGTCACGGCCCAAAAGGCGCTGTCGATAACCACAGACTTCGCCGACTTCGGGACGGAGCTGCGTGACCTGCGCAAGCGCCTGCGGGCATCCGGAGCCGAGATCTTCGACGAGTTCCCGAAGTACGCCGTCTCACTCAAGAGACTCCTGGGGGTTCGCTCCGACCAAGCCCTCGAACTCTTCCACCAGACGGTCTCCATGAAGTCGGTCGGCAACCTCAACGACTTCGTCCGCGACCACATGCTCGAACCGAGCGACTCAGGCGACCGGGTCCGCGACATGATCAGCCACTTCGACGACCTCACCAAGGCCCACGATGCGGTCAAACGCGCCCGCGAACAGCTCGAAGCACTTGAGCCCGTCGTCACCACCGTCCAGAAGTACGACGCCACCCTGGCCGAACGAGGCACAGCCGAGAGCGAGCGACGCGCGGTCCGGCTCTTCACCGCCGAACTCCGCGCGAATCTCCTCGCGGACGAGCTTGCTCGACTCGACGTCGAGGTCAATCGACTGCAACACGAACAGCGCAAGGCGCGTGAACAGCAGCAACGCCTGACCGACCAGCGCGAGGCGCTGATCGAGGAACGCGCGAAGGCTGGAGGCGACCGCATCGGCGAGTTGGAGCGACTCGCGAGAGAGGCGCGCTCCCAGGCTGAACAACGCCACCAGAACCGCCTCCGCTTCGACACTGCCGTCTCCGAAGCCGGGTTCGATGCAATCGACGGGCCAGATGCCTTCGCCACACTCACGTCCCTCGTTGCGGACGAGCGACCCCGTCTCATCGCCCAGAAGCGGGAACTCGACTCGGCAGGGGCCGCGGCGATCGCGCGCGAGAAGGACTTCGAGAAGCGCCGCGATCTCGTGGCCGCAGAGCTTGGCAGCCTGGAGCAACGGACCAGCAACCTTCCCTCCGAGCAGGTCGACATCCGTGCTCAAATGTGCGCCGACCTCGCCCTCACCCCGGACGACCTGCCCTACGCGGGCGAACTCCTCGACATTCACGAGGAGCACACCGAGTGGCGTGGCGCCGCCGAGCGGGTCCTGAGAGGTTTCGCGCTCTCCCTACTCGTCCCGCAAGGCCACTACGACGCAGTCGCAGCCTGGGTGAACGCGCGTCGCCTCACCGTCCGCGGACGCGGCGACCGGCTAGTGGGCGCGCGCCTCACCTATGAACGAGTCCCAGACCGACGGCTGCCGATCCAGCCCAGCTCCTCCGGCGCGCTCCTCCTGGCCGACTGCATCGAAGTCAAGGACGGGCCGTTCGGCAACTACCTCGCCAACGAGCTCTCCAGACGCGCCGACTACACATGCGCCGTGACTCTCGAGGAATTTCGATCCGCCCGCAAGGCCGTCACGCGCGAAGGACAGGTCCGTTCCGGCGAGCGCCACGACAAGGACGATCGCCACCGCATTGACGACCCTCGGCGCTGGGTGCTCGGGTGGGCCAACGAGCGCAAGATCGCCGCACTGCGGGCAGAGGTCGACGAACTCGAAGCCGAACGGGCACAGGCCGCACAGGACTACGCCGAGGTCGATGGGAACCGTGAACGCGTCCAGGCGCGGCGCGAAGCCATTGCGCGATTGGAGGGATTCCGGTCCTGGGAGGAACTCGACGCCGACGAGGCAAGAGCACGAGCGAACTCGCACGACGACGAGCGCAAGCGCATCGAGTCAGGCTCCTCCCGCATCGCGGAGATCACCAAGGCGATGCAACTCAACACCGACCAATCAGGCGTGGTCGCCGCGCGAATCGAGGACCTCGCCGGGGACCTGAAGGCCACCGGCCGAGCACACGAACAAGCCCAACGAGACAAGCAACGCGACGACGAGCTCATCGCAGACCAAAGCGAGGATGACCTCGACCTCGCGCGGACGGCCTATGCCGCACTCACCGATCGCCTCGGCTCAAGTCTGCCGACCCGCGCCGAACAGTGCGCTCCCGTCGAGTCGGCGCTCTCCGACGATCTGTCCAAGCAGATCGAGCATCTCGGACGCGAGCTGGGCGGCTTCGGCCAGAGCCTGGTCCAGTACATGAGTGAGGTGCTGCGGCGCTGGCCCGAGCTGCGTGCAGACCTCGATGCCAGCGTCGAGTCGCGAGCTGACTTCGTCGCGTTCCGGGAGCGGGTCGCCACCGACGACCTGCCGAGGTTCGAAGACGAGTTCAAGGAACAGCTCAACAAGAACGCAATCCAGGAGCTCGCCGGATTCAACAACTGGCTGAACCGGCAGGCCGCCGCCATCGACGAACGGGTCGACCGCATCAACGACGCCCTCGGTGCGGTGCCCTACAACCCCGGCCGCTACATCAAGCTAGAGAAGGAACCGACCACGAGCCA
>JBQCEF010000148.1:0-2812 GCA_051960495.1 Nocardioides sp.
GACCGCGATCACCCGGGCCAGCCCGTCGACCGCCCGGCGCAGCTTGCGGGCCGCGGACCAGCCCATCGAGACGTGGTCCTCCTGCATCGCGCTCGACGGGATCGAGTCGACGCTCGCGGGGTTCGCCAGCCGCTTGAGCTCGGAGACGATCGCGGCCTGGGTGTACTGCGCGATCATGTGGCCCGAGTCCACGCCGGGATCGTCGGCGAGGAACGGCGGCAGCCCGTGGTTGCGCGCCTTGTCGAGGAACCGGTCGGTCCGGCGCTCGCTGATGCTGGCGACGTCGGCGGCGACGATCGCGAGGAAGTCGAGCACGTAGGCGACCGGCGCCCCGTGGAAGTTGCCGTTGGACTCCACCCGGCCGTCGTCGAGCACCACCGGGTTGTCCACGGCCGAGGCGAGCTCACGCCCCGCGACAAGGGCGGCGTGGTCGACGGTGTCGCGGGCCGCGCCGTGCACCTGCGGCGAGCACCGCAGCGAGTAGGCGTCCTGGACGCGGTTGCAGTCGGGCCCGCGGTGGCTGGCCACGACCCCCGACCCGTCGAGGATGCGCCGCAGATTGGCCGCCGACGCGGCCTGTCCTGGGTGCGGCCGCAGCGCCATCAGGTCCTCGGCGAACACCCGGTCGGTCGCGAGCTGGGCCTCCACCGACATGGCCGCGCTGATGTCCGCGGCCTTGAGCAGCATCCGCAGGTCGGTGATGGCCAGCACGAGCATGCCGAGCATCCCGTCGGTGCCGTTGATCAGGGCGAGCCCCTCCTTGGCGGCGAGCTCCACCGGCGCGAGCCCCACCTCGCTGAGCGCGACCGCCGCGGGACGACGTACGCCGTGGCGGTCGGTCACCTCACCTTCGCCGATCAGCGCCAGCGCGCAGTGCGACAGCGGGGCGAGGTCGCCGGAGCAGCCGAGCGAGCCGTACTCGTGCACCACCGGCGTGATGCCGTGGGTCAGCATCCCGGCCAGCGTTTGCGCGGTCTGCAACCGCACGCCGGTGTGCCCGGTCGCGAGCGTCGAGAGCCGCAGCAGCATCAGCGCGCGGGTGACCTCGGGCTCCACCTCGGGACCGGAGCCGGCGGCGTGCGAGCGGACCAGCGACCGCTGCAGCTGCGCCCGCAGCTCGGTGGGGATGTGGCGGGTAGCGAGCGCGCCGAAGCCCGTGGAGATGCCGTACGACGGGGTGGGGGCCGCCGCGAGCTCCTCCACCGCGGCCCGCGACCGCTCGATCGCGGCGACGGCGTCGGGTCCGAGCTCGACCGGGGCACCGTGCCGGGCCACCGCGACGACGTCGTCGACGCCGAGCGGGCCGACGCCGACGACGACCGGGCGGGTGATCGGGCCGGTCCCGCCGGTGATTGAGCCGGTGCCGCCGGAGGTTGAGCCTGTCGAAACCATGACGCCATTCCACCGCTCGCCGGTTCCGCGCACCACGCCCCGCGACACGATCCTGTCTCGGATCCGAGACACGGGATACGATTCGTCCGCGGAACCGAGGGCTCGTGCCGCGGGCCGACCGCGGACGAATCGACGAAGGGCAGGCGGGGGCGTGCAGCTGAGGTTCGCCACGGGCGGAGCGGCCGAGGGGTGGGCGCAGGTCCGGGTCGCGGCGAGCCCCTACCTGCTCGCCACCGAGGCGTCCGTGCGCCACGACCTCGCCGAGGACACGAACACCCTCGCCCGCTACGTCGTCGTGGAGCACGGCGAGGTGCTCGGCATCGGCCGGGTCCGCCGCCACCCCGACGAGGAGCCGAGCGTGATGGTGATGGTGCACCCGGACCACGCGGGCCGCGGCGTCGGCCGGTGCCTGCTCGACCGGTTGCTGGAGGTCGTCGGCGACGTCACCGCGTCGGCCCTGGTCAACGGGGACGACCGCTCCCTCGCCGTCGCGGCGCACTGGGGGTTCGTGCCCGAGCGCGAGCACCGGGTCTCGGCGGTCGACCCGCGCACCGCCCCCGAGCCCGCGGCGACACCGGCCGGCCTGCGCGTCGTACCGCTCGACGTGCCGGGCCCCCGCGCGGTCTGGGAATGCCGGCAGGCTACGGCCGCGGACGACCCCTCGGGCCTGACCCGGCCGGCGCCCTGCGAGCACTTCCTCGGCACCGACTGGTCCGGGCCGCTGCACCGCGCCGACCTCGGCCGCGCGGTGCTCGAGGGGGAGCGGGTGCTCGCCTACACCCAGGTCGACGTCGCCGGCGACCGGGCGTGGACCACGATGACCGGGTGCCTGCCCGAGCACCGCGGGCGCGGCCTGGCCACCCTCGCCAAGGCGCACAGCCTCCGGGCACTCGCCGGCGCCGGGGTCACGCAGGCCGGCACCGGCAACGACGGCGCCAACGCCGCGATGTTGGCGGTCAACCGGCGGCTCGGCTACCGGCCGATCGCCTCGACGTGGACCGCGACGAGGGCCGCGGACGGGGCCGGACCCGTTCCGCCGCGATGAGCCAGGTCCCGGCGGCCACCCGCGCGCTGCGGGTGCTGCGCTACCTCGCCGGCCAGCCGGACCCGGTCACCCTCGACCGCCTCGCGACCGCACTCGACCTGCCGCGGTCCACGGCCTACCACCTGCTCAACGCGATGATCGCCGAGGGATTCGTGACCCACCTCGCCGACGAGCACCGCTACGGCCTCGGGGTCGCCGCGTTCGAGGTCGGCTCCGGCTACGCGCGCCAGGAGCCGCTGCAGCGGATCGCCCGCCGGCCGCTCGCCGCGCTCGTCGACCGGCTGGGCCAGTCCGCCCACCTGGCGGTGCTGCACGGGCGCGACGTGCTCTACGTGCTCGAGGAGCGCGCGCCCGGCCGCCCGCCGCTGGTCACCG
>JBQCEF010000149.1:0-5388 GCA_051960495.1 Nocardioides sp.
GGCAGTCGGTCGATCGCGACGAAGTAGGTCCACTGCAGCGCGGCGACCCCGATCAGCCCGTGGGCGACCAGCAGCCAGGCGAGCCGACCGGTGGGTGGCCGGAGCGCGCTGCGCCGGAACAGCGCCGCGACCACGAGGAGGACGACGGCGGTGCCGGTCACCCGGATCGTGGTCAGCGTGACCGGGTCGACCCCGGACCGCAGCGCCACCCGCGACACGCCCGCGTTGACGATGAACATGCAGGCACCCGCCAGCACGAGGCCGAAGCCGAGGGCAGGATTGCGGGGAGGCACCACGCGAGTGTAAGAGGCGTTTCCGGGCCGTGACCCTGTCGGCCCCCTGGTGTGGGACGAACGGACGGTCGACCGGTCGTGAACCCCGTCCGTTCGTCGCGCAGCTGCGGTCAGCCGTGCCGCGCGAAGCGGCTCGCAGGGGCGGGTCAGCCGCCCACGAAGCCCTTCGCCACGTCGAGGAACACGTCGTTGCCGGCTGGCTCCCCGATCGAGACCCGCACCCCCTCGCCGGCGAACGGGCGGACCATGATGCCGGCCTGCTCGGCGGCGGCCGCGAAGTCGCCGGTGCGCCCGCCCAGCGGAAGCCACACGAAGTTGCCCTGGGCCTCGGGCACCTCCCAGCCCTGCTCACGCAGCGCGTCGACGACCCGGCCGCGCTCGGCCACGATCTGCTCGACCCGCTCGAGCAGCTCGGTCTCGCGCTCGAGGGAGGCGACGGCGGCGGCCTGCGCGATCGAGGAGACCCCGAACGGGAGGGCGCAGGCGCGGACGGCCGCGGCGATCGGCTCGCGCGCCACGGCGTACCCGACCCGGAAGCCGGCCAGTCCGTAGGCCTTGGCGAACGTGCGCATCGCGACGACGTTGGGCCACTCGCGGTACAGGGCGACGGCGTCGACGGGGTCGTCGCTGCGGACGAACTCGCGGTAGGCCTCGTCGACGACGACCACGACGTGCGGCGGGACCTTGTCGAGGAACGCGACCAGCTCGGCGCGGGTCACCGACGGGCCCGTCGGGTTGTTGGGGGTGCAGACGATTACGACCTTTGTGCGGTCGGTGATAGCCGCGGCCATCGCGTCCAGGTCGTGGCGGGCGTCGTCGGTGAGCGGCACCTGCACGGACCTCGCACCGGTCACCGAGACCGCGATCGGGTAGGCCTCGAAGGAGCGCCAGGCGTAGACGACCTCGTCGCCGGTCTCGCAGAACGCCTGCAGCAGGTGGTAGAGCACCGCGACGGACCCAGTGCCCGCGGCGAGGTCGGTCGTCGGGACGTCGAGCTTGTCGGCGAGCGCGGCGTAGAGCGCCGTACACCCCATGTCGGGGTAGCGGTTCATGTGCGCGGCCGCCTCGACCGCCGCCTCGAGGACGCCGGGCAGCGGGTCGTGGGGGTTCTCGTTGGAGGAGAGCTTGTACGTCGTGACGCCCGGCCGCGGCGCCGGCGGCTTCCCGGGGACGTAGGCGGGGATGTCGGCGATCGCCGGTCGTACCTGGGGGGCGTCGGGAGTCGTCATGGCGGTCACCCTAGCCGTCGGCTCCCCGAGGCCGGGCCGTGGTGAAAACTCGGTTGGGAACGTCAGAGGCACCGGGTAATCTGCGTCTTACAATCTTCCACGCGTTCCCGGGGCGTCGACCCGTGCCGGGGGCGGCCGCACGCCGTACGAGGGGACTGCCACCAGCAGATGTCGTCAACACCGCCGCGCACCGGCGCCGAAACACCCGAGTCCGCCGGGGTCCACTCGCTGTGGCGCCTGCGCGGCTACCTCCGTCCCCACCTGCGCTCGCTGATCATCATGATGTCCACCGCGATGGTGGGCGTGGGGCTCTCGATCGCGATCCCGCTGGTCACCAAGGCCGTCATCGACGGGCCGATCGCCGACGGCGAGATCGACATGATCCTGCCGCTCGGCCTGCTCGCGCTGGGCCTCGGTGTCCTCGAGGCGGCGCTGATCTTCTGGCGCCGCTGGGTCCAGTCCAACGCGGTGCTGTCGGTCGAGACCGCCATGCGCCACGACCTCTACGAGCGGCTCCAGCAGCTGCCGATGGCGTTCCACGGGCAGTGGCACTCCGGCCAGCTGCTCTCGCGTGTCACCACCGACCTGAGCAGCATCCGGCGGTTCTTCGGCTTCGGCATGCTGTTCCTGGTCATCAACGTCCTGCAGCTCACCGTCGTCACGATCCTGCTGCTGTCGATGTACTGGCCGCTCGGCCTCGTCGTGGCGGTCACCGCGTTCCCGATCGTGTGGCTGTCGAACCGCTTCGAGAAGAAGTACGTCGTGGTCTCCCGCCGGGTGCAGGACGAGCAGGGCGACCTCGCCACGCTGTCCGAGGAGGGCGCGGTCGGCATCCGCGTCATCAAGTCCTTCGGCCGCAGCGAGCACGTGTCAGCCAACTACGAGCGCGCCGCCCGCAAGCTCTACGGCACCTCGATGGACAAGGTGCGGCTGTCCGCGAAGTTCTGGACGTTCCTCGAGGTGATCCCGAACATCGCGGTGGTCGTCGTGCTGCTGCTCGGCGCGATCGGCGTGGGCCGTGGCGACCTCACGCCGGGCACGCTCGTCGCGTTCATCACGCTGATGCTGACGCTGGTCTGGCCGATCGCCGCGCTCGGGTTCATCCTCGCGATGGCCCAGGAGGCGATGACCGCGGCCGCCCGCATCCTGGAGATCTTCGACACCGAGCCCGCGATCGTCCCCGGCGACACGGTGCTCCCCGAGGCGCGCGGGCACCTGCGCTTCGAGGGCGTCGGGTTCGCCTTCCCCGACGAGCCGGACACCCCGGTGCTGCGCGACGTGAACCTCGACGTCGCCCCGGGCGAGACCGTCGCGATCGTCGGCGCCACCGGCTCCGGCAAGACCACGCTGACCGCCCTCGTCCCCCGGCTGTACGACGCCACCGCGGGCCGGGTCACCATCGACGGGGTCGACGTGCGCGACCTCGAGCTGACCGACCTGCGCACGATCGTCGCCACCGCCTTCGAGGACCCGACCCTGTTCTCGATGTCCGCGCGGGAGAATCTCACCCTCGGCCGTCGCGACGCGTCCGACGAGGACGTCGCCGAGGCGATCGAGGTCGCGCAGGCCGGCTTCGTCCACGACCTGCCGTGGGGCCTCGACACCCGGATAGGCGAGCAGGGCCTGTCGCTGTCGGGCGGGCAGCGGCAACGGCTCGCCCTCGCGCGCGCGGTGCTGTCCAAGCCGAGGATCCTGGTCCTCGACGACACGCTCTCGGCGCTCGACGTACACACCGAGAAGCTCGTCGAGGAGGCGCTGCGCCGGGTGCTCACCGACGCGACCGGCATCGTCGTCGCCCACCGCGCGTCCACCGTGCTGCTCGCCGACAAGGTCGCGCTGCTGCAGGACGGCACGATCACCCACGTCGGTGACCACAGCGAACTGCTGGCCACCGTGCCGGTCTACCGCGAGCTGCTCGCCGCCGATGCCGAGCTCGAGGAGGCGCTGACATGAGCACCCCCCACAACAACTCGTCTGCGACCGCCCTCCGCGAAACCGACGAAACAGCGCAGACGAGCCGGGTGGAGGAGCGCGAGTGGCGAGGGGTCGCCGCCGAGCACCGCTCCGACGACATCAGCGTCGAGGTGTCCGGGCTGCTCCAGTCCCGCTCGCGCCGGCTGCTGACCGACCTGCTCCGGCCGCACAAGAAGTGGCTGTGGATCCTGGTCGCCATCGTGCTGGTGGAGAACTCCTCGCGGCTGTCGAATCCCTACCTGGTCCAGGAGGGCATCGACAAGGGCATCCCGCCGATCCGCCAGAGCGACGACATGAGCGTGCTGCTGACGATCGTGGCGATCGCGGTCGTGGCCGTCGTCGTCCAGGCGGTGAGCCGCCGTACCTTCCTGGTCCTCTCGGGCCGGATCGGGCAGGACATCCTGTTCGAGATCCGCCGGCGGGTCTACCGCCACTTCCAGAAGCTCAGCCCGGCGTTCCACGACGAGTACACCTCCGGCCGGGTGATCTCGCGGCAGACCTCCGACATGGACGCGCTCTACGAGATGCTCGAGACCGGCTTCGACGGGCTCGTGACCGCGGTGCTGACCCTGCTCGGCACCGGCGTGCTGCTGCTCGTGCTCGACGTCAAGCTCGGGCTCGTCGCGCTGCTGTGCTTCCCGTTCCTGCTCTGGCTGACGAACTGGTTCCGCAAGGAGTCGGCCGCGACGTACCGCGTCACCCGCGAGAAGGTCGCGCTGGTGATCGTGCACTTCGTCGAGTCGATGGGCGGCATCCGCGCGGTCCAGGCGTTCCGCCGCGAGCCGCGCAACCAGGAGATCTTCGACGACGTCAACGACCAGTACCGCCGCGCGAACCTGCGGGCGTTCCGGCTCGTCGCCTGGTTCATGCCCGGCATCAAGCTGATCGGCAACGTCACGATCGCGGTCGTGCTCGTCTACGGCGCCTACCTCGCGCACGACGGCGAGATCACGGTCGGCGTGCTGGCGGCGTTCCTGCTCTACCTGCGCCAGTTCTTCGAGCCGATGCAGGAGATCTCGCAGTTCTACAACACCTTCCAGTCCGCCACGGCCGCGCTCGAGAAGCTCTCCGGCGTGCTCGAGGAGGAGCCGTCGGTGCCGGAGCCGGCGTCGCCGGTGCCGATGCCGCACGTGCGCGGCGAGGTCCGCTTCGACGACGTGAAGTTCGAGTACGTCGAGGGATCGCCGGTGCTGCCGGGGCTCGACCTGACGATCCCGGCGGGCCAGACCCTGGCCCTGGTCGGTACGACGGGCGCGGGCAAGACCACCATCGCCAAACTGCTCTCGCGCTTCTACGACCCGACCGACGGCCGGGTGCTGCTCGACGGGGTCAGCCTGCGCGACCTCGACGAGCCGACGCTGCGGCGCGCGGTCGTGATGGTGACGCAGGAGAACTACCTGTTCGGCGGCACCGTCGCGGACAACATCAGGTTCGGCAAGCCCGACGCGACGATGGCCGAGGTGGAGGAGGCCGCACGCGCGATCGGGGCGCACGACTTCATCACCCGGCTGCCGGACGGCTACGACACCGACGTGGCGAACCGGGGCGGCCGGCTGTCCGCGGGCCAGCGCCAGCTGGTCGCGTTCGCACGGGCGTTCCTCGCGGACCCGGACGTGCTGATCCTCGACGAGGCGACCAGCTCGCTCGACGTACCCTCCGAGCGGCTGGTGCAGCACGCGCTGCGCACGATCCTCTCGGAGCGGACCGCGGTGATCATCGCGCACCGGCTGTCCACGGTGGAGATCGCCGACCGGGTGCTGGTGCTCGAGCACGGCCGGATCGTCGAGGACGGCTCGCCCTCCGACCTGATCGCGGGCGGCGAGGGCCGGTTCTCCGACCTGCACGAGGCCTGGCTCGACTCCCTCGCGTGAGCCCGTTGAGCCGCGGGGTTT
>JBQCEF010000150.1:0-2053 GCA_051960495.1 Nocardioides sp.
CCTCGCCGCGGCGGCACTCGTCTCCACCGCCTTCTGGGTCCCCGGCCTCACCTCCGGCCTGACGAGCCCGTCCCCGGCGCGACCCGAGCTCGGATCGGCCTCGACGGAGGCGCTCGCCGCGTTCGACGCCGCCGCCTTCCCCGAGGTCATCGACGCCAACGTCCGCGAGACCTTCGACGGGGCCTTCCCGGCGTTCACCGACCACGAGGTGACGGCGTACGACAGCCAGGGCCAGCCGGTGCCACAGCGCTACCGGGACCGGGCCTCGGGCTGGCGCGCGACGTACGGCTGGAGCAGCACGCACTGGCTCGAGGTGAACCTCTTCCACTCCGGGTCGGAGTCCGAGGGCGATGCCCAGCGCTCCTGCGACGGCATGGTGGAGTCCGGGTACGCCTTCGCCTGCACGGTCGACACCGGTCCCCACGGCGAGGTGGTCGTCACCACGGTCGACGCGATGCGCAAGGACCCCACCAGCACCGAGCCCGTGCAGACCTGGATCGCGGTGCGCAGCGACGAGAAGGTCCAGCCGGACCGGCTCTGGTTCACCCGTTCGGTGGAGGCCCGGCGGGGCGGCATCTACGTCGCCTCGGCGCGCGAGGTCGTCAAGGTGCCGTCCCTGGCGGCAGCGACGGAGGCGTTCCGCACCCCGACGTCCCTGCTCGAGCAGCTCGCACTCGATCCCGAGCTGGTCTTCCCCGCACCGGAGCCGGACGAGCACGGCTGCCCCTGGACGGTTCCCGGCACCGGTTACGGCTGCCAGGCGCCTGCCCCGGACCACGGCTCGGGATCGTGACGTCGGCACCGAGGATGGACCCTCAGCGCCCTGACTCCTTGGCGGCGTACATCCGGGTGTCGGCCAGGTGCAGCAGCCGGCCGAGCTCGTCGCCGTCCTCGGGACAGCTGCTGATCCCGATGCTCGCGGACACCCGGACCTCATGCTCGCCGAGCCGGACCGGGTGCGCGACCGCCTCGGCAAGCTCTGCGGCGACCTCCCGGGCGCGCTCCACCGCGGCGCCACGCTCCAGCCCCGTCAATGCGACGAGGAACTCGTCCCCGCCGAGCCTGGCCAGCATGTCGGTACGACGGACCCGCTGCTCGAGCCGCGACGCGATCTGCTGCAGCAGCTCGTCACCCGCACCGTGGCCCCACTCGTCGTTGACCTCCTTGAACCCGTCGAGGTCGAGGAACAGCAGCGCGAGCGCGTCGTCGCCCGCGCGGACCTCCCACAGCGCGGTCTCGACGACCTCCTCGAAGCGCCGCCGGTTCATCAGCCCGGTCAACGGGTCGCTCCAGGCCAGCTCCTCGATCTGCGCGAGGTAGGAGCGCGAGCGGTCCTGCTCCTGCAGCCACGCCCGCTCCGCGTCGACCCGGTCGGTGACGTCGGTCTGGACGCCGATGTACTGCACCAGCCGCCCGCGGTCGTCGAACACCGGCGAGAGCCGGATCTCGTTCTACCAGGGTCGCCGATTCTCACCCCGGACGTTGAGCAGGGTCTCGCAGCACTCCTCCCCGGCGGCGACGGCGGCGCGGATCCGGGCCACGGCGGCCCGGTCCGTCTCCGACGACTGCAGGAACCGGCAGTTGCGCCCCAGCACCCCCTCCCGGGAGAAGCCGGACAGCCGCTCGAAGGCGTCGTTGACGAACAGCAGCGGCTGGTCGGGCCGGGTCATGTCGGCGATCGTCACGCCGCTGGTGGCCGCGGCCAGCGCACGCTCGAGCAGCTGGGTGCCGGGACCGGTCCCGCCGGCTCGGACCGCGGACGCGTCGACGCGCGGGTCGGCGGGCGTGGCCGTCGACGCGGCGGCGGCCGCGACTGTCGGGAGCGAGGTCGTGGCCGGGACCGGCAAGCGCGGAGCGACCCGTGACAGCAGCCCGTGGGCCGCCTCCACGACGACGTCGCGCTGGTAGGTGAGGGCGTACTCGAAGCTCCGCTCTATGTCGGGCCCGGAGTCCCCGAGGTCACGCGCCAGCAGCGCCGCGCTGAAGTGCGGGCTGACCACGACCAGGTCCCACTCGCCGTGGACCGGGTCGTCCGGCGCCAGGGTGGCGGCAC
>JBQCEF010000151.1:0-4543 GCA_051960495.1 Nocardioides sp.
CGCCGCCGCGAACCGGCGCTCCAGCCCCTCCGGTACGGCGTCGGCCGCCGCCTCGGTGCCCGCGACGCCCGGTGTCCGCACCATCGCGGCGACGGCGCCGTCGAGCATGTCGGCGGCGTTGCGCCCGTCGAGACCGAGCTCCTCGAGCTCCCCGACGAGCGACTCCACCGCGGCGACCTCGGCGGACGTCAGCGTCCGGGGCCGGCCGACCGGCGTCAGCGGCTCGCCCGCGAGCTCGGACAGGGCCGCTCCGACCGCCTCCGGGGACTCCCCGGCGACGACGTGCACCCGGTCCGCCCCGACCTCGCCGGCCCACCGGGCCACCAGGCGGTCGTAGCGCCAGCCGGCCTCGGGGTCGTCGAGCGCGCCGGACAGCCAGTCGGCGAACCGGCTCCAGGACCGGCGGCGCAACGCGTCGAGCCAGCCGGCCTGCAGCAGCCGGGCCGGCGACGGCACCACCAGCACCACGAGGTCGGTCGGTCCCGCCGGCGCCGGGGGCGCGGGGCTCTGCGGCCCGGACAGCTCGAAGGCGTTCACGCCGGCCACCTCACGCGGCAGGACGAGCCGGCGTACGGGCACCCTGGGACCACCTCTCACCACTTGCCGGGCAACGGGCGACCTCATCATGCCAGTTGCCCGGGCTGTGCCAGACTCTCCCTCTGACCCTGCTCGCAGGGACGAGGAACGCAACGAAAGGGTCAGGGCATGGCGCGGCTGAGGAACATCGCGGTCCTGCTGGCGGGAGGAGTCGGCACCCGGGTCGGGCTCGACATCCCCAAGCAGCTCATCAAGATCGCCGGCCGGCCGATCATGGAGCACACGCTCAGCGTCCTCAACGCCCACGACGACGTCGACGAGATCATCATCATGATGGCGCCGGGCCACCTCGACGCGGTCCGCGAGATCGTCCGGTCCGGCGACTACGAGAAGGTCTCGCATATCCTCGAGGGCGCCGAGACCCGCAACGACACGACGTTGCGCGCGCTGGCCGCGCTGCCCGAGGGCGAGTGCAACGTGCTGCTGCACGACGCGGTGCGCCCGCTGGTCAGCAACCGGATCGTCACCGACTGCTTCCGCGCGCTGGAGACCCACAACGCCGTCGACGTGGCGATCCCGTCCGCGGACACGATCATCGAGGTCGACGCCGAGAACACCATCCGCGACATCCCGCCGCGCGCGAACCTCCGCCGCGGCCAGACCCCGCAGGCGTTCAAGGCCTCGGTGATCAAGGCGGCGTACGAGGTCGCCGGCCGCGACGAGAACTTCGTGGCCACCGACGACTGCACGGTGGTGCTGCGCTACCTGCCCGACGAGCCGATCTGGGTCGTCGCCGGCGAGGAGCGCAACATGAAGGTCACCGAGCCGATCGACGTCTACATCGCCGACAAGCTCTTCCAGCTGACCAGCTCCAGCGGCCAGGAGGCCCACCCCGACGGCTCGCTGGAGGGCCTGCGCGGCAAGACCGTGCTGGTGTTCGGCGGCAGCTACGGGATCGGTGCGGACATCGCGGCGCTGGCCGGGCGGTACGGCGCCAACGTCGCGACGTTCAGCCGGTCCACCACCGGCACCAACGTGCAGCGCCGCGAGGACGTCGCCAAGGCCGCGAAGGAGACCGCCGAGCGGTTCGGCTCGATCGACTTCGTCGTCAACACCGCCGGGGTGCTCCCCCGTGGCCGGCTCGACGAGGCGTCCGACGAGACGATCTGGACCGCGACCGAGATCAACTACCTGGCGCCGATCCTGATCGCCCAGGAGCTTCATCCCTACCTGCGCGAGACCCGTGGCAGCCTGCTGCTGTTCACCTCGAGCTCCTACACCCGCGGGCGCAGCGGCTACAGCCTCTACTCCTCGGCCAAGGCCGCGACGGTCAACCTCACCCAGGCGCTCGCCGAGGAGTGGGCGTCCGACCACGTGCGGGTCAACGTGGTGAACCCCGAGCGCACCGGCACGCCGATGCGCACCAAGGCGTTCGGCCACGAGCCGCCCGAGAGCCTGCTCGAGTCCGAGGTGGTCGCCCGCGCGTCTCTGGAGACGCTGCTCTCGCCCGGCACCGGCCACGTCATCGACCTGCGCCGCGTCGACCCGCTCGCCGCGGGCAGCGCGGACGACGAGGCCTTCGCCGAGGTCGAGCGCCGGCTCAGCTGAAGAACCGCTTCACCACCCGCTCGGCCGCCCGGCCGTCCTGCAGGTAGTTGAACCGCGCGTTGAACTGCTCGTAGGCCTCGGCGAACTCGGCGCGGACCCCGTCGAGGTCGCGCAGCCGGTCCACCACCTCCTCCGCGTCCTCGATGAGCGGCCCGGGGGCGCTCTCCTCGAACGGGTAGAGGAAGCCGCGCACGCCGCCGACGTAGCTCGACAGGTCGGGCACCAGGAACAGCATCGGGCGCCCGGTGAGCGCGAAGTCGAAGCGCAGCGAGGAGTAGTCGAGCACCGCGGCGTCCGAGGCCAGGATCAGGTCGTTGATCTCGGGGTAGTCGGTGACGTCGATCAGCCGCGCGGTGCGGCCGCTGCGGCGCGAGCCCTTGGCGTGGAACCGGTGCCCGCGCATGAGGAACACGAAGTCCTCGCCCAGCCGCTCGGTGGCCGACTCGAGGTCGAGGTGGCGCACCATCGCGGCGGAGCGGTAGCTGGTGGCGAGGTCGTCGCGCCAGGTCGGGGCGTAGAGCACCACGGTGGTGTCCGGCCCGATCCCGAGCCGCTCGCGCGTCGCGCGTCGTACCTCGTCAGCCGTTTCGGCGACCAGGGCGTCGTCGCGGGGGTACCCGGCGGACTCGATCGGCCCGTCGTAGGCGTACTCGGTGCGGTAGTGGACGTCCATCTCCGGCGCCGGTGTGAGGATCAGGTCCCAGTCGTGGGAGGTGCGTTCGAGCTCGAGCGCGACCCGGCGCGGGGTGAACAGCTTGGCCTCCCACAGCCGGATGCCCATCGACTTCGCCGGGTAGCCGTGGAAGGTCTGCAGGAACTGCTGGCCGGGCCGCTTGAAGAACCAGCGGTCGAAGTCGATGTTGTTGCACAGGTACTTCGCGGTCGCGAGCACCCGGTAGTACTCGCGGCTGTTGATCTGCACCGGCACCCCCCCCTCGGGGACCTGGGTCGCGCGGTCGGCGACGCCCCAGTAGAGCGTGAGGTCGGGGCGGGTACGACGCAGCTCGTCGTGAATCGCCCGCTGGCTGTCGGTCGCCGCCACGCCGGTGTAGGACTGCAGGTAGACCGCCTTCTCGTCGAGCGCGTGCTCGCCGGTGCGGAACCACTCCTGCAGCTGCTTCTGCGCGTAGGGGCCGCGCTCGTCGACGCCCATCGGCGAGGCGATGCGCACCCCGGTGTCGCGGCCGTGGCAGACCCGGCGTGCGCGGAACGTCGGACGCTCCTCGTCGCGGAGCAGGTCGTCGGCGGCCCCGCGGTCGAGCACGACGCGGGCCGCGACCGGCTCGGCCCCGCCGCCGTGGACGACGTCGAGGAAGTAGATGCCGTTGGGCAGGCCGGTCGTGCCGAGCCCCCACTCGTCGTACGTTACCGGCAGCGTCGCGGTGAACCGGCGGCCGTCGACCTCGGGGTCGTCGCCGGGGACCAGGAAGCGCTTGTTGCGGATCCGCACGCCGAACCTGTCGGGGACGCGGCCCGGCCACCTGGCGGAGACGCGCCAGCGGTCTTCGAGGATCTCCAGCGACTCCAGCACCACGGTGCGGTCGCACTCGACCACCTCGCAGCCGCCGGAGCCGGTGCGCCCCACGACCACCTCGGCGTCGTCGCCCTCGCCGAGCCACAGGTCGGTCGCGCCGTCGCGGCCGAAGCCCAGCGGCCGGTCGGCCCGGGAGCGGTCGAGCATGCGCAGCCGCCACACGCGCGGGTTGACCCCCTCGGGAGCCGGCGAGTGGGGCAGCTTGAGCACGAACTCGAGCCCGCCGCCGTCGGCCGGGGTGAGCTTCGCCTTGGCGGAGACGCCGTCGGCACGGGTGGCGACGACGCTGACCAGGCCCTCCTCGGCGGTCTCGACCGTGCCGCGCAGCCGCCGGCCCTTCGCGGTCACGGCGACCAGGCGCGAGGTGACCGGCGGCAGGCTGGCCAGCCGCATCCCGCGCTGCGGGTCGGGGATGACCTGGAGCCGGTGGCCGGCCTTGTGGCGGGCGCCGAGCACGGGGGCGAACAGCATGCCCGCCGTGCCGCGGTCGTCGCGGCGGGTGATCGAACCGCGACGCTCGACCCCCTGCGCGACCATCCGGATCTCCAGCCACCACTCGGCGAGGCTGTCGGGGAGCGCGAACGCGCGACCGGTGTCCTCCGGCCTGGGCGGCGCCTCGGCAACGAGCGCGGCCGCGTCCAGGCGCACGGTGAGCGCGCCCTGGCGGTAGTCCTGGTAGCGGTGCCCGGCCGCCACGGTGACCTCGGGGTCGACGTGCTGCTCGACCGGGAGCGCCACCCGTCGACCGGACGCCGCACAGACGGCCTCGACCTCGACCGTCGGCGGCTCGTCGGCGGAGGCGACGAACGGGATCCAGGCGAAGACGTCGAGCTCGAGCGTCGGTCCGTCCCAACGGACACCGCG
>JBQCEF010000152.1:0-11557 GCA_051960495.1 Nocardioides sp.
GTACCGATCGTGATCTCGCTGCTCAACGCGTTCACGGGCCTCACCGTCGCCGCCGGTGGCTACGTGCTGTCCAACGTCGTGCTGCTGGTGGCCGGCACCCTGGTCGGTGCCTCCGGTACGTTCCTGACCCTGCTGATGGCCAAGGGCATGGGCCGGTCGGTGACGAACGTGCTCTTCGGTGCCCTGAAGGGTGGTTCCACGCTCGGCGGCGGCGAGGCGTCCGACAGGCCGGTGAAGTCCGCCGGTCCCGAGGACGTCGCGATCATGCTCAACTACGCCGAGCGCGTGATCATCGTCCCGGGCTACGGTCTCGCGGTCGCCCAGGCCCAGCACTCGCTGCGCGAGCTGGTCGACCTGCTCGGCGAGCGCGGTGTGGAGGTGGACTACGCCATCCACCCCGTCGCCGGCCGGATGCCCGGGCACATGAACGTCCTGCTCGCCGAGGCCCAGGTGCCCTACGAGCAGCTCAAGGAGATGGACGACATCAACGGCGACTTCAAGGACGCCGACGTGGCTCTGGTCGTCGGCGCCAACGACGTGGTCAACCCGGCGGCGAAGACCACGCCGGGCGCCCCGATCTACGGCATGCCGATCCTCAACGCCGACGAGGCGCAGCAGATCGTCTTCATGAAGCGCTCGATGAGACCAGGATTCGCCGGCATCGAGAACGAGCTGCTCTTCGACCCGAAGACCACCCTGCTCTTCGGCGACGCCAAGGACTCGCTCGGCAAGCTGCTCAGCGCGGTGAAGTCGCTCTAGGTGCAGCGGGGCGCCACGAGTACTACGTGAAGTGGACGATGTGCGCCGCGCTCGGTGCTCCTACCGTTGGTTGGCCCCGGCACCCGCGCCCAACCACCACAGGAGACGATCGTCATGCTCCGCAGGCGCACTGTTCTGCTGGCCGGCATACCCCTGCTGGCCTTCTTCTTCCCGGCTCCGACGACAGCAGCTCCGGGGGGCGGGCTGTCGGGCGCAATCTTCACCACGGATGTCAGTGGAGTTCCCGTCAACCTCAACCACTACGCCGACAAACGGGACGTCTACCTCAACGGCGGCCCGGGCATCAACGCCCCGGACGACGCGGCGGGACTTCCTGCAGGCACCTACACCTTCAAGGTGACCGGTCCGAACGCCAAGAAGCTCCTGTCCGACGACGACCGCAGCTGCCGCCAGTTCACGGTCAACACCTCGGGTGTGATCGACGGGGTCCTGGCCGGCAAGGACTGCACCACGGGCGCACACCAGACCGGTCAGGACGGCGAGGACGGCGGGCTCACCATCCAGCTGTTCCCCTACGCCGACACCCCCAACCCCGGCGGCGTCTACAAGGTGACGGTCACGCCCACGGAGCGACTCAACTGCAACAACAACGAGGCCCGCGACTGCTTCGTCCCCCGCTACAGCAAGACCGACAACTTCAAGGTCAAGGCCAACGCGATCGTCGAGCTCGACACCCGCTTCTGGAAGCCGGGCAGCAACACCCCGCTGCTCGGCATGGCGGCGGGCTGGATCGACACCGACGGCGCGAGCAACATGAAGTACTCCGAGTACAACCCCGCCGTCCTCGCCTTCAACGAGGCTCACGTGGAGGCCGTCGAGGAGGGCACCCACAAGGTGACGGTCGAGGACCAGCCCGGGTGCGACATCGACTACGTCGTCGGTCCGACCGGGGAGCGCTACCGCAACGGGAGTGGGAAGTACGCCATCTCGGTGACGGTGGCTCCCTGGAACGCCGGGGACGACATCACCTACCGCGTGGAGGTGTACTGCCGCTGAGCGCTCGATGACCCCCGGGCCGACGGCGGCAGGGTTCGCCGGGCCCCCTCGGTGCAGCGGGACACCCGTGACGTGTGTAACAGGGGTTTACACCCAAATGCGGGGTAGGACTAGACTGCACCGGGGAGGGCCCGGAAGAACATTCCGCCTGCACTGGCTGGAGGTCACGACCCATGGCTGACAACGACGACCGCAGGGCTCGACCCGACGGTCACCGCTACGACGCGCCGGAGTCCGAGGAAGACCGCCGCTCCAAGGGCTGGGACTACGCGGTCCTCGGCATCCTCGTGATCGTGCTGATGGTGCTGGTGGCCACCGGCGTGGTGCCGATCTTCGACTTCTAGGCCGACGGGGTCAGCCGACGATCCCGTAGAGCCGGTCGCCCGCGTCGCCGAGCCCGGGCACGATGTAGCCCTTCTCGTTGAGCTTCTCGTCCATGCCCGCGGTCACCACGGTGACCGGGATGTCGAGCCCTGCGAGGTCCTGCTCGAGCCGCTCGCAGCCCTCCGGCGCCGACAGCAGGCAGATCGCGGTGATGTGGTCGGCGCCGCGGTCGACGAGGAACCGGATGGCGGCCGCGAGTGTGCCGCCGGTGGCGAGCATCGGGTCCAGCACGTAGCACTGGCGGCCCGACAGGTCGTCCGGCAGCCGCTCGGCGTACGTCGAGGCCTGCAGCGTCTCCTCGTTGCGCACCATGCCGAGGAACCCGACCTCGGCGGTCGGCAGCAGCCGCATCATCCCGTCGAGCATCCCGAGCCCGGCCCGCAGGATCGGCACCACCAGCGGCTTCGGCGTCGCCAGCTTCACGCCCTCGGCGTCCGACACGGGCGTGCGCACCGTCACGGTCTCCACGCGGACGTCGCGGGTCGCCTCGTAGGCCAACAGCGTGACGAGCTCGTCGGCGAGCCGCCGGAACGTCGGCGAGTCGGTCCGCTCGTCCCGCAGCGTGGTCAGCTTGTGGGCGATGAGCGGGTGGTCGGCCACGTGGATGCGCATGGGGCAAACCTAGTGCCCGCGCGACGTCTGGTGCGAGGCCGGGCACTCTGCCACCATCGAGGGGTTGCCCGAGGAGGACAACCACCCGAGGAGGCCCCATGTCCGACGAGTCCGAGGCGAACGCCGAAGGCGTCGACTTCGTCCTGGTCGCCTACCGCGAGGAAGGGGTCTGGCAGCTCGCGGAGCTCGCCGACGACAGCGTGGCCGATCTCGAGACGCTGGCCCAGGAGCTGCGCCGGTGGCCGGGTGACGGCGGTTCGCTCGGGATGGTGTCCGTCGACGAGGACTTCTTCCTGCTGGTGCGGGTGCTCGGGCCCGAGATGCGGATCCTGCTGTCCGACGTCACCGCCGCCACGGACTGGCCGATCGCGCGCGCGGCGCTCGAGCACCTCGAGCTCCCGTTGCCCGAGGACGAGGACGACCAGGTGCCCGCCGGAGACCTCGGGATCGTCGGCGACCTGGGCATGGGCGCGATGGACATGGGCGCGCTGCTCGACGACTTCGACCTCTACCCCGACGAGATGCTCGGCGACGTGGCCCGACGGCTGGGCTTCGGCTCGCTGTACGACGAAGTCGTGGGGGTCTCGGCTCCCTGATGGACCGCGACCAGCAGTGGGCCGGTCCGATGCGGCTGGCCCTCGACGAGGCGCGCGCCGCGCTGACCACGTTCGACGTACCCATCGGTGCCGTCGTGGTGGACGAGCGCGGCGACGTGATCGGGCGGGGGCGCAACCGGCGCGAGGCTGACGCGGACCCGACCGCTCATGCGGAGGTCGTGGCCCTGCGCGAGGCCGCGCGACGGCGCGGGGAGTGGCGCCTCGAAGGATGCACGCTCGTGGTGACGCTCGAGCCGTGCACGATGTGCGCGGGGGCGACCGTGCTGTCGCGGGTGGACCGCCTGGTCTTCGGCGCGTTCGACGAGAAGGCCGGCGCGGTCGGGTCGCTGTGGGACGTGGTCCGCGACCGCCGGCTCAACCACCGGCCCGAGGTGGTCAGCGGCGTGCTCGCCGACGAGTCGCGGGCGGTCCTGCTGGAGTTCTTCGGCACCCACCGGGACTGATTTCGGGCAGAACGACCGCGTCTAGTACCCTCGTCGGCGGTGGCGTGTCCGAGCGGCCTAAGGAGAACGCCTCGAAAGCGTTTGTGGGCGCAAGTCCACCGAGGGTTCAAATCCCTCCGCCACCGCCATTCACAGACGAGACCCCGTCCGGGCCCGCCCGGGCGGGGTCTCGCGCACGACTGAGGTCGCAGTTCGCGTCACCACGCGTAGCCCGCGCCGCCCGGTTCATCCGGAGCGGGTGACCATGGGCCCGTTGCGGCCGACCTAGGTTGAGTCCGGCTCCCTGCCCTGGAAGGAGTCGGATGAGCAGCCACGGTACGACGTCGCGCCTGGGCGGAGTCCTGGCCGTGACGTGCCTTTCCACGCTGGTGGTGAACGCCAACACGTCGGCGGTCAGCATCCTGCTTCCGGCAATCAGCGAGGACACCGGCACCTCGGTCACGACCCTGCAGTGGGCCGTCACCGGCTACTCCCTGGTGGGCGCAGCCGTGATCGTGACGTCGGGGTCCCTGGGCGACGTGTTCGGCCGGCGCCGCATCTTCCAGCTCGGCCTGCTGCTCTTCGTCGCCTCCTGCGTTCTGATCGCGCTGGCGAACTCGGGGGGCATGGTGATCGCCGGCCGGGCGATCCAGGGCGCGGCCGGGGCGACGATCCTGGCGTGCGGGCTGAGCCTGCTGTCCGTGGCGAACAGCGGTGACGCCCAGCTGCGCGCCGTGTCGCTGTGGGGCGCTGCCGCCGCGGTCGGGGCGGCGGCGGGCCCGCTGCTCGGCGGGTTCCTCGTCGAGGTGACGGGCTGGCAGGGGCTGTTCTGGGTGGACGCCGGCGTCGCGGCGCTCTGCATGGCGCTGACGGCCGGCGTGATCGCCGAGTCCCGCGACCCGGACCGGCCGCGGTCGATCGACATCGGCGGGACCCTGCTCGTCGCGCTGACCCTGACCCCGCTCGTCCTGGCCATGAGCAAGGGCAGCGACTGGGGATGGCTCTCGGCAGCGACGATCGGCTGCCTGCTGCTGTCCGCGGCCTCGGGCGTCGCATTCATCAGCGTTGAACGGCGGGTCGCCGTACCCTTGCTCGACCTGGCGCTGCTGCGCAACCGGGTTCTCGTCGGCGCCACGGTCGCGATCCTCATCGGCGCCGGCACGATCAACGCGTTGATGTACCTGGTCAGCATCTACTTCCAGAGCCCGGACACGCTCGGGTTCAGCCCCCTGCAGGCCGGGTTGGCGACCCTGCCCGCGACAGCCGGGCTCGTCGCGGTCGCACCGCTCGTCCCCCGGATCGCCAAGCGGTACGGAGGACGCCAGGTGATCGGCGTCGGCTTCGCGCTGACGGCCGTGGGATTCGCGTGGGTCGGGTTCGCCGATGCCTCGTGGCGGTACGGCGCGTTCGTGCTCCCGCTGGTCGCCGTGGCCGTCGGGATGGGGATGTCGAACGGACCGTCGTCGTCCGCAGCGACTGCAGCGGTCCCGGAGAACCAGGTCGGGGCCGCCTCCGGGGTCTCCAACATGGCCCGCTACGTCGGTGCGGCAGTAGCGACGGCGCTCGCCGCGACGATCTACGGCACGGTGATCGCGAACCGTACGGAGGCGGGCCGCTCAGCCGGCGACGCCCTCGCCTCGGGGCTGGGCGCGGCATCGTGGGTGATGGCCGGCTTCAGCCTCGCCGGCGCAGTGATGGCACTGGTCATGGGCCGTCACCGGTCCGCGCAGGGCACGTTGGAGGATGCGGCCGCCGCGGCGGCCGCCCACACGCACACGCTGCCGACGTCCGCGACGCCCACCGCCGGCGTACCGGCGTCCTGAGCCCCGCGAACGATGAGGACCATGTCCCCGCGACTGGCAGCCGACCGAGCCGGGCTCGGGCACGAGTTCGAGGTGGTCGTCCGGGTCGCGCGGTTGGCGCTGGAGTCCAGCGGTGAGGGCATCGCGATGCTGGAGCGGAGCGTCACGCGGGCTGCGTCCTGCTACGGCGTCGAACTGGACCTCGTCCTCCTGCCGGAACAGGTCCTCCTCACCGACCGGGCCACCGGCGACGTCAGCCACGTCGCCGTCGTCAGGGCCACACCCGGAATCTTCCGGCTCGACCAGGTGGCGGCACTCAAGAGACTCCTCGTGGCGATGGAGGAGGGGCTGAGCGCGGTGGAGGCCTGCGGGCGGTTGGACGCCGTCGCAGCCTCGCCACCCCGCTGGCCCGGTGCGGTGAGGGTGCTGGGTGTCGCGCTCTTCGCGGCGGGGTTCGCCCCCAGCGTGGTCGCCACCTGGACCGCTGCAGGTGCGGCCGCGCTCCTGGGTCTGGTCATGGGGCTGCTCGTCGTGGTCGACGGTGGCCGGCCGGGTCGAGGGCATGCTGCCGTTCTTCGGCGCCTTCCTCGTGACCGTCCTGGGCCTGACGGTGATGTCTGGCCTCGCCGAGCGCACCGGCGTGACGCTGGTGGTGCTGCCGGCCCTCTTCATCGTGGTGCCAGGAGACACGCTGTCCGCAGCGGCCGCCGAGCTGCTGGAGGGGCGGCTCACCGCCGGGGCCGTCCGCCTCGTCTTCGCCTTCTTCACCCTCGGCCTGATCGTGGTCGGCATCGTGGCGGCAACCGGTGTCACCGGGCACGGTGAGGCGCTCGTCGAGACGCTGCCGCCACCGGAGCTCCCCTATCTCGCCACCCTCGCCGGGTGGGTCGTGTTCTGCCTCGGCCTTGCCCTGGCGTTCAATGCTGAGCTGAGGGTGTTGCCCTGGTTGGTGCCCAGCGTGCTCGGCACGTTCCTTCTCCAGCAGGGAGTCACCCGTGTGGCCGGCGCCGTCGTCGGAACGCTCGTCGCGGGTGCTGCCCTGGGAGCCTTCGCAAACCTGGTCAGCGCACACCCGAGGAGACCACCTCGGCTCATCCTCCTGCTCGGAGGGTTCTTCGTCCTCACCGTCGGTGGCATGGGGCTGCGTGGCGCGACGGCGCTGCTGGGCGGGGACGTGCTCACCGGTCTCCGTAACCTGGCCGACTTCGGCATGCAGGTCCCCACCGTCGCGCTCGCGATCGCCGTTGGGGTGCTCGCCACGGAACACTGGAGCCGCGCCTACGAGACCCGCTACTCGAGAGGGAGAACGACATGACCACCACCTCGCCCCCGCGCCCTGCGGACTTCACTGGCGCTGACTACGAGGCGCGGATGGCACGCGTCGTCGGCGACGCGGCCGACGCCGGGCTGAGCGGCGTCATCGTCACTCCGGGCCCGGACCTGACGTGGTTGACCGGATATCGCCCCACGGCGATCACCGAGCGGTTGACGATGCTGGTGCTCGCCCCGGACCGGGAGCCCTCGCTCCTGGTACCGGTGCTGGAGAGGCCCGATGCGGAGGGCTCGGCCGGCGCCGGTGCCCTGAGGCTGATCGACTGGGCGGACGGCTCGGACCCCTACGCAGTGGCTGGCGGGCTGCTTCGAGCCGAGGGCCGGTTCGGGATCTCGGACTCGGCCTGGTCGCTCCACCTCCTCGGGCTCCAGCAGGCCATTCCCGACACGCGCTACGAGGCGCTCACGCAATGCCTGCCGATGATGCGTGCGGTCAAGGACGCCGAGGAGCTGCACAGGCTCGCGCTGGCAGGTGCCGCCGCGGACGCGACGTACGAGGAGATCGTCAAGGTGCGGTTCGCCGGACGGCGGGAGACGGAGGTGGCGGCCGACCTCGCGCGCCTGCTGAGGGAGTTCGGTCACGAGCAGGTCGACTTCACCGTCGTCGGGTCCGGGCCCAACGGTGCCAACCCCCACCACGAGGCGGGCGACCGAGTCATCCAGCGTGGAGACGCCGTGGTCCTGGACTTCGGCGGGCTGATGCACGGTTACGGCTCCGACACCACCCGCACGGTCTGCGTCGGCGAACCCTCGGCGGAGATCCAGCACGTGCACGACGTCGTGCGCCAGGCGCAGCAGACCGCCTTCGAGGCCGTGCGTCCCGGGGTCGCCTGCCAGGAGGTCGACCGGGTGGCTCGAGCCGTCATCACCGAGGCAGGCTACGGCGAGCAGTTCATCCACCGGACCGGCCACGGGATCGGCGTGACCACTCACGAGCCGCCGTACATGGTCGAGGGCGAGGAGCAACCCCTCCGGCCGGGGATGTGTTTCTCGATCGAGCCGGGGATCTACCTGGCGGGCCGCTTCGGGGTCCGGATCGAGGACATCGTCACCGTCACGGAGGACGCCGGCCGTCGCCTCAACAACACCGACCACCACCTCCGCTCGGTGGAGTGACCGCGAGGCAGCTTCACCCGATTGGGGCGAGCCGCCGCATCGGGACCGGTTCCTAGCCTCAGCTCGTCACGGTGCTTCGACGCCAAGGGGTTGATGAGCGTGTCCAGGTGCAGAGGAATCGTCCCCGTTCGGCCCGGACGGTCGACATGAGTGCCGCCGACGTGCCCGTCGCCAGGACGGCGGCCCGGGCGAAGGCCCCGGCGACGGCGTGGATCTCGTGGGTCGCTCTCGCGATGATGACCACCAGCTCGGTGGCGAGCCTGCGGGCAGCACCGACGATGGCCGTGTACGGCCTCGCGTGCGTGTTCTTGTACCTGCTGCCGGCGCTGGTGTTCCTGCTCCCCACCTCGCTGGTCTCCGCCGAACTGGCGTCGGGCTGGGAGGGCGGCGTCTACCGCTGGGTCTCGGAGGGGATCTCCAAGCCGATGGGCTTCTTGGCGGTGTGGTGCCAGTTCGCGATGACGATCTTCTACTACCCGAGTCTGCTCGGCTTCGTCGCGAGCACGCTGGCCTACGTGTTCAACCCCGAGCTCGCCAGCAGCGGGGTGTGGACGGCCGCGGTCATCATCGTCGTCTACTGGTCGGGCGTCTGGGTCTCCTCGCGCGGCACCAAGGGCGTCGCCGGCCTGGCCAGCTGGGGCCTGATCATCGGGACGCTGATCCCCGGGACCGTCCTGGTCCTGCTCGGCGTGGTGTTCCTCGGGCAGGGCAACGAGTCGGCGGCGCCCATGACGGCCGACAACATCTTCCCCGTCTGGGCCGGACTCTCCAGCCTGGTGCTGATCGTGAACAACTTCCTCTCCTACTCGGGGATGGAGATGAACGCGGTGCACGTGTCGTCCCTGAGGAACCCCGGCAAGGAGTTCCCGAAGTCGATGTTCCTCGCCATGGGCCTGGTGCTGGCCATCTTCATGCTGCCCGCGCTGGCGATCAGCTGGATCGTCCCCTCCGAGGAGTTGTCGTTGACGGCGGGCGTGATGCAGGCGTTCGACGCGGTGTTCGCCAACTTCGGCTGGCAGTGGCTGACCCCGCTGGTCGGCATCATGCTGGTCACCGCCTCCCTGGGCGGCATGCTCACCTGGCTCGCCGGACCGTCCAAGGGACTGCTGCTCATCTCGCGCCAGGAGGGCTACCTGCCGCCGTTCCTGCAGCGTCTGAACAAGAACGGAATCCAGCAGAACATCCTGGTGGTCCAGGGCGTGATCACGACCGTCATCGGCCTCGCCTACGCGTTGATCCCGGACGTCTCCAGCGCCTACTGGGTCTTCTCGGTCATCACCACCCAGGTCTACCTGATCATGTACCTGCTGATGTTCGTCGCCGCGATCCAGCTGCGACGCAAGGACCCGGACCACCCGCGTGGTTACCGGGCTCCCATGCTCGTCGGGATGTGCGGCATCGGCTTCGCCGCCTCGCTCGCCGCGCTGCTCGTGGGGTTCGTCCCGCCGTCCCAGTTCGCAAGCGGCAACGCGGGTCTGTACTTCCTGATCGTCGGGGGCGGCGCCCTGGGCCTCGGCCTGCTCGTGCCGTTCCTGTTCTACAAGCTGCGCAAGCCCTCCTGGAAGCAGCCTGAACCGGCGGAGGTGACGCCGTCATGACCATGACCGACCCGACCACCCCCACCGAGTCGCAGACCAGTCGTGAGCGGAACACCATCTACATCGTCATCGCGGTGGTGGTGGTCGCCCTCATGGTGATCGGCCTGTTCACCTACAGATCGGCCAAATCGACCCAGCAGGCCAACGAGAAGGCGGACCAGCTCATCGCCGCGATCGAGGACACCGGTGCGACAGCGCCGTCCAAGGACCAGATCGTGCGCGTGCTCGGCGACGACGGCGGCGCGACGTGCGCCGACCCGAACGCGTCGCTGACCAGGGCCGTCCTGCTCTCGCAGCTTGCGAACGGAGCCGGTGGCCCCGGAGCCCGTCCCGTGATCGCGGACAGCCGGGTCGTCAGGGGCCAGCTGCTGATCATCGAGGTCTACTGCCCCGACGAGCTGGCGGACTTCAAGAAGTTCGTCGAGGACTTCAAGACCGGCAACGTCGCGGGGAACTGACCATGGAGCTACGCAAACGCATCAGCGACCTCATGCCCCAGGCCAGGGACGAGCTGGCCGAGCTCGTCGCGATCGAGTCCGTGGCCGACGCCCGGCAGTTCCCTCCGGAGGAGTGCGAGCGGGCCGCAAGCTGGGTGCTCGAGCACTTCAAGGCGCTCGGCTTCGCCGACGTCCATCTCGAGGAGACCGCGGACGGGAGCCAGGCCGTGGTCGGCTCCCGGCCGTGCCCGGACCCCGAGGCACCGACGGTGCTGCTCTACGCCCACTACGACGTGCAACCGCCCCTGGTCGAGGAAGCCTGGCACACGCCCCCCTTCGAGCTGACCGAGAGGGACGGACGCTGGTACGGGCGCGGCACGGCCGACTGCAAGGGCAACATCCTCATGCACCTCACCGCGCTGCGCGCGCTCGGAGACGACGTTCCCGTCCACCTCAAGTTGGTGGTCGAAGGGTCGGAGGAGCAGGGGACCGGCGGGCTCGAGGAGTTCGTTCCCGGGCACGCCGACCTGCTCCGCGCCGACAGCATCCTGGTATGCGACACCGGCAACGCGGCCGTGGGCCGGCCCGCAGCGACGGTGAGCCTGCGCGGCATGGTGAACGTGGTCGTGACCGTCGAGGCACTGGGGACCGAGCTCCACTCCGGGATGTTCGGCGGTGCGGCGCCGGACGCCCTGGCGGCGCTGGTGGCGATGCTGGCGAGCCTGCGCGACGGCGACGGGAACACCACCGTCAAGGGTCTGGACAACACCCAGACCTGGTCCGGTGAGCCCTATCCCGAGGACCAGTTCCGCGGCGACTCCACGGCGGTGGAGGGCGCCTCGCTCCTCGGCACGGGCAGCGTCTCGGACATGCTCTGGGCGCGGCCGGCGATCACGGTCCTGGGCATCGACTGCCCGCCGGTCGTCGGCTCCGCCTCGGCCATCGTCCCGCGGGCCGCAGCCCGGCTGAACTTGCGCATCCCGCCGGGGACGGGTCCCGACGAGGCCGAGGCCGCCCTCGTCGAGCACCTGCACGCCGCGGCGCCGTGGGGTGTCCACGTGCGCGTCGAGACCGAGGCGAAGGGTGCGCCGTTCAGGGCGGTCGTGGACGGGCCGGCGTACGCCGCGATGAACGCGGCCATGCAGGAGGCCTACGGGACGCCGATGACTACGCTGGGGCAGGGCGGATCGATCCCGCTCTGCAACGTGCTCGCCGAGACCTACCCCGAGGCCGAGCTGATCCTCATCGGGGTCGAGGAGCCGCAGGCGCTGATCCACGCGCCGAACGAGAGCGTCGACCCCCACGAGATCGAGGCCATGGCGCTCACCGAGGCCCTGTTCCTCCAGCGCTACGCCGTCGCGCCCGGGCCGGGTCCTCGAGGTTAGGCGCCCAGGCCCGCGGCGAGCAGCCCCAGCGCACTGCCCGCGGCGAACCAGGACGTCACCGCGAGCAGCCCCAGCG
>JBQCEF010000153.1:0-7216 GCA_051960495.1 Nocardioides sp.
TTAGCCCACAACATGGTATGGGAGGGGTTATGGGTTTCGTTACCCATCTGCTCCACATCACTCCCGCCGGCGGTCGGGGGTCCTGGGGGGCCGTCGTCGTCGTTACGGCAGCAATGTCCGGTGGCGAGCGGGGTACCGGTCCGGTGTCGAGGTTGCCAAAGGTAATACCTTTGCGGCACACTCGGCCGGAACGTTTTGTGACCGTCACCACTTTCGGAGAGTCCCGTGGAAGCCATCCAACCGGCCTACAGCACCCCGGTGCTGCTGCTCATCGCGGCGGCTGCCGTAGCGCTGCTGCTGTTCTTGATCATCAAGGTGAAGCTGCACGCCTTCATCTCGCTCGTGCTCGTCAGCCTGCTCACCGCTGTCGTCGCCGGGATCCCCCTCGCTGACGTGCCGACGGCGCTGTTGTCCGGCTTCGGATCGACGCTCGGGTCGGTGGCCCTGCTGGTCGGCTTCGGCGTGATGCTCGGACGGCTCCTCGAGGTGACCGGCGGCGCGCAGGTCCTGGCCGACACGCTGGTCAGCCGGTTCGGCGAGCACCGGGCACCGCTCGCGCTCGGCGTCGCGGCGCTGATCTTCGGCTTCCCGATCTTCTTCGACGCCGGCCTGGTCGTCTTCTTGCCGATCATCCTCACCGTCGCCCGCCGTTTCGGCGGCTCGGTGCTCTACTACGCGCTTCCCGCTGCCGGCGCGTTCGCCGCCATGCACGCGATCGTCCCCCCGCACCCCGGGCCCGTCGCGGCCGGCACGGTGCTCGGCGGTGACATCGGCGTGGTGCTGCTCGTCGGCCTCCCGATCGCGCTGGTCTCGTGGTACGTCGGCGTCTACCTCGTCTCGCGCTTCCTCGGTGCCCGCGTGCACGTCGACGTCCCCGAGCTGCTGTTCGGTGAGGTCAACGGTGGTCGTGACACCGCGCCCGGCTCGGCTCCGTCGGACCGGCCCGCCGCGGACGACGACGGGCGCGCCCCTGCCGGCTCGGCGGCTACCGCCACCGTCACGAGGTCGACCGCGCCCGCCTTCGGCACCGTGCTCGGGCTGTTGCTGATCCCGCTCGTGCTGATCTCGCTCAACACCGTCCTGACCACGCTGGTGTCCGCAGGCGCCCTCGCGGAGGACCGGACGTGGATCGAGACCCTGCAGCTGCTCGGCAACACCCCGGTCGCGCTGCTGATCACCCTGCTCGTCGCCATCGCCGTCCTCGGTCGCCGGCAGGGTTCGCTCGCCGACACCACCACGATCCTCGACCAGGCGCTCGGGCCGATCTGCTCGATCATCCTGATCACCGGCGCCGGCGGCATGTTCGGCGGCGTGCTGCGCACCAGCGGGATCGGCGAGGCGCTGACCTCGTCGCTCTCCGACCTCGGGCTCCCGCTGCTGCTGCAGGCGTTCCTGATCGCGACCGCCCTGCGCGTCGCGCAGGGCTCCGCCACGGTCGCGCTGACCACCGCCTCCGGCCTGATCGCCAGCCAGGCGGCTGGGCTCGGCAACCTGCAGATCGCCCTGCTCGTGGTCGCGATCGCCGCCGGGGCCACCGTGCTGTCCCACGTCAACGACTCCGGCTTCTGGCTGGTCAGCCGGTTCTTCGCGATGGACGAGAAGACCACGCTGAAGACCTGGACGGTCATGGAGACGACCCTGGGCGTCAGCGCATTCGTGGTCGCCGCGATCCTGTGGCCGCTCGCCGGCCTATGACCCGCCCGTCCCCGGCCGTGCTCCGCCGCGCGCGGGGCACGGCCGGGCCGGTCCGTTCAGCTGGAGCGGCTGAGCTCGGAGACCACTTCCGCGCAGATCGCGCTCATCGCGGTGCGGGCGACCTCGGCGTCGCCGGCGGCGACTGCGTCGGCGACCATCTGGTGCAGCCGGCGCGCCTCCGGCTTCGGCGTCGGAGGCATCAGGTCGTGGTCGGTGCGCCCGCGCAGCACCTCCTCGACGACGTCGCTGAGCCCGGCGAACATCGCGTTGCCCGAGGCGCGCAGCAGCAGCCGGTGGAAGGCGACGTCCTGCTCGAGGAACGCGGCGAGGTCGCCGCCGGAGCCGGACTCCTCGAGCTGGGCGGCCAGCCGGACGATCTCCTCGCGCTGTGCGGGGTCGGCGTTGCGGGCCGCCAACGCCGCCGAGGTCGGTTCGACGGCCGCGCGGAGCTGGGAGAGCTCGTGCAGGTGCGCACGACGACCATCGCCCTCGAGCCGCCAGCGGATCAGCGCCGGCGCGAACGCGTCCCACTCCTCCTCGGGCCGGATCCTGATGCCGGTACGGCGCCGGCTCTCCACCAGGTTCATCGACGCCAGCACCTGGACCACCTCGCGGGCGATCGTCCGGGAGACGCCGTACTTCTCGCCCAGCCACTCGAGCGTGATCTGGCTGCCCTGCGCGATCTCGCCGCCCACGATCCGCGGGCCGAGGTCAGCGAGCACGGCGCGGTAGACGGTGGACATGGCAGAGAGCCTAGCCACCGCGAGCACGTGAGGACCGCGCCATGACCGACACGTCGTCGCCGCCGCGGCACCTCGTCGTGATGGGGGTCTCCGGGACGGGGAAGACCACCGTCGGCAGCGCGCTGGCCCACCGCCTCGGCCGCAAGTTCATCGAGGGGGACAGCTTCCACCCGCAGCGCAACGTGGAGAAGATGTCGTCCGGCGAGCCGCTCGACGACGACGACCGGCGGCCTTGGCTGCAGACGCTGAACAGGCTGCTGGCCGCCCACGAGGCCGACGGCCGCCCGACCGTGCTGACGTGCTCCGCGCTCAAGCGCGCCTACCGCGACCTGCTGCGCGAGGACCTGCCCGCCGGCAGTGTCTACTTCGTGCACCTGAGTGCTCCCCGCGAGGTGCTGCAGGCCCGGATGGAGAGCCGCACCCACTTCATGCCGCCGTCGCTGCTCCAGTCCCAGCTCGACACCTTGGAGCCGCTCGGGCCCGACGAGGCGGGGCGGCGGTTCGACGTGACGCCACCTGCGGACGTGGTCTGCGACGCGGTCGAGGAGGCGCTCCGCCAGGAGCCGTGACCCTTCGCGCCCCGGCCGGCGGACCGGCGGCCGGTTACCGCCCGGTTTTGTCCGCCTGGTCGCGGGGAAGGAGTCGGGACGGACGCTCGGGTCCCGAGGTGGAGGTGCGGTTGGCATGGTGTTCGCAGCGGGGGACCAGCTCCGGCTCGACGCGAACTGGGTGGACTACTCCCTGATCGCGGTCTACTTCGTGTTCGTGCTGGGCATCGGCCTGGTGGCCCGGCGCTCGGTCTCGAGCAGCGTCGACTTCTTCCTCTCGGGCCGCTCGTTGCCGGCGTGGGTGACCGGGCTGGCCTTCATCTCGGCCAACCTGGGCGCCGTCGAGATCATCGGGATGTCGGCCAACGGCGCCAACTACGGCCTGCCCGCGGTGCACTACTTCTGGATCGGGGCCGTCCCCGCCATGCTGTTCCTCGGCGTGGTGATGATGCCGTTCTACTACGGCTCGAAGGTCCGCTCCGTGCCGGAGTTCATGCGGCGCCGGTTCGGCACCCCCGCCCACCTGGTCAACGCCATCAGCTTCGCGGTCGCCCAGCTGCTCATCGCGGGCATCAACCTCTACCTGCTCGCCAGCATCGTGGAGACCCTGCTCGGTTGGCCGCTGTGGGTCTCCCTCGGGGTGGCGGCCGCCATCGTCCTCACCTACACCGCACTCGGCGGGTTGTCGGCCGCGATCTACAACGAGGTGCTGCAGTTCTTCGTCATCGTCGCGGCGCTGCTGCCGCTGACGCTGGTCGGGCTCAACCGGGTGGGCGGCTACAGCGGGCTGAAGGAGAAGGTCACGGCCGCGGCCGGCGCGGAGCAGCTCTCGTCGTGGCCCGGCACCAGCCTGGCCGAGATGGACAACCCGGTGCTGTCGGTGATCGGGATCGTGTTCGGTCTCGGGTTCGTGCTGTCGTTCGGCTACTGGACGACGAACTTCGTCGAGGTGCAGCGCGCGATGGCCTCCGACTCGATCTCGGCGGCTCAGCGCTCGCCGATCATCGGCGCGTTCCCGAAGATGTTCATTCCGTTCATCGTGATCCTGCCCGGCATGATCGCCGCGGTGCTGGTCAACGAGATCGCCAAGCCCAAGGCCTCGGGCGGGTCCCCGGACTACAACAACGCGCTGCTCTACCTGATGCGGGACCTGCTGCCCAACGGCATGCTCGGCGTCGCCATCGCCGGGCTGCTCGCGTCGTTCATGGCCGGCATGGCCGCGAACATCTCTGCGTTCAACACAGTCTTCTCCTACGACCTGTGGGAGACCTACGCGGTGAAGAACCGCGACGACGGCTACTACACGCAGGTGGGCCGGCTCGCCACGGTGGCGGCCACGCTGGTCGCGATCGGGACCGCGACGTTCGCGGCGTCGTACTCCAACATCATGAACTACCTGCAGACGCTGTTCGGGTTCTTCAACGCCCCGCTGTTCGCGACCTTCATCCTCGGGATGTTCTGGAAGCGGATGACCGCGAGCGCGGGCTGGATCGGGCTGGTCTCGGGCACCGGCGCAGCGGTGCTGGTCGCGATCCTCAGCGAGGACACCCTCGGCGGGCTGTCCGTGGGCGTGCTCGGGCTGAGCGGGCAGGGAGCCAGCTTCGTGGCGGCCGGCGCGGCGTTCGTCGTCGACGTCGCGGTCAGCATCGGGGTCTCGCTGGTCACCGCGCCCAAGCCGGACTCCGAGCTGCGCGGGCTGGTCTACTCGCTGACCCCCAAGGCCGACTTCCACGACGAGGACGAGGGCGAGCTGTCCTGGTTCCAGCAGCCCACGAAGCTGGCGGGCGTCGGCCTGGTGGCCGTCGTCGTGCTGAACATCCTGTTCTGGTGAGGAGCACCGACATGACGCAGACCCGAGACCAGGCCGAGACCGCCCAGCAGAGGCGGCGGCACCAGGCCGGCGCCTTCGACATCCGGATGATCATCGCGATGCTCATCGGGATCTACGGCGTGGTGCTGGTGCTGGCCGGGTTCCTCGGCACCAGCGACGCCGACCTGCGCCGCGCGGGCGGCATGAACGTCAACCTGAGCGCGGGCATCGGCATGGTCGTCGTCGCGGCGCTCTTCGCGCTGTGGGCGCGGCTGCGGCCGGTCGCCGTCCCCGACGAGGTGGAGCAGGACGACGAGTGAGGGCTATCCCTCGGTCGCGAGCCCTGCCGCCGCGAGGCTGTCGAAGCCGCCTGCGTTGACCACGTCGGTGAAGCCCATGTCGGCCATCATGTCCGCCGCTGCGCCGGCCCGGCTGCCGCTGCGGCAGTAGAGCACGTAGGTCGCGTCGGGGTCGAGCTCTGCGACCCGCTCGTGGAAGTCGGCCGCCTGCACGTCGATGTTGGTCGCGCCGGCGACGTGGCCGGTCGCGAACTCCGCGGGCGTCCGCACGTCGATGACCTGGGCGCCGTCCTCGATCAGCGAGCGGGCCTGCGGCGGCTGGACCGTGCTCACGAGGCCGGAGCCGGGCTGGGCGCCTGCGGTGTCGGTCGAGGAGCAGGCGGCGAGCGTGGTCGCGGCGAGGGAGACCAGGACGACCAGGCTGGTGCGGAGGGTGCGACGCATACCCCCTAGGGTATGTGATCGCCGGGCGGCGGACAACCGCGCGGGTCAGCCCTCGAAACGCGCCGCCCCGGCGCCGGGCATCGAGTCCAGCAGCTCGCGGCCCCGGGCGGCGTGCTTGTGCTCGACCAGCACCTCGTAGCGGGTGGCCACCACCTGGCTGACCGAGGTGAAGTCGCGGCGTCCCCGGGTGGCGGCGTAACCGACGAGCGCCCAGATCAGGCCGAACAGGGAGAAGATCAGTCCGACGAAGAGTCCCATCCAGACGCCCGAGAGCAGGCCGCCGACGGCGACCCGCCCGGTGGTCAGCCGGCCGGTGACCCGCTCGACCTGCTTGAGGTCGGTGCCGACGATCATGCAGTTCTCGACGGGGAACTCGTTGTCCGAGAGGAAGTCCACGGCCTTCTGGGCGTCCTCGTAGCGGTCGTAGACGCCGAGCGACATCGGGAACTCGAGGGTCAGCCCGGCCCGGGGGGCGCGCATGCTCTGCGGGGTGCTCATGTGTCCATGGTGTCACCCCGGTGAAGCCGCCGCGGCCGGACAGCGGTCCGGCGGTCAGGTGATGGTCATCCCGCCGTCGACCGCCAGGGTCTGGCCGGTGACGTAGCCGCCGGCCTCGCTGGCCAGGAAGACGAGCGCCGCGGCCAGCTCGCGCGCCTCGCCCTTGCGTCCTGCCGGGATCCGGACGTGCATCTGGTCCAGGTAGCCCTCCGGGTACTGGTCGGTCATCTCGGAGGAGAAGAAGCCGGGTGCCAGCGCGTTGACCCGGATGCCCTTGCGGCCGGTCCACTGCTGGGCGAGGTCGCGGGTCATCCCGATGACGGCCGCCTTGCTCGCGGAGTACGCCGCCTGCGGCAGGCCGGCCGTGGTGAGCCCGAGGACGCTGCTGATGTTGACGATGCTGCTCCCCGGCTCCATCACCCGGCCGCACGCCTGCGCCATCCAGTAGACGCCGTTGACGTTGACGTCGATGACCCGTCGGAACTCCTCGGGCGTCTCCCTGGTCGCGGGCACAGCCGTGCCGATGCCGGCGTTGTTGACCAGCACGTCGACGTGCCCGAACTCCAGCATCGCGGTGTCGACCAGCCGCTGGCAGTCCGCGGGGTCGGCGACGTCGGTCTCGACCACCACCGCGGTGCGCCCGGCGGCCTCCACGAGGCGACGGGTCTCCTCCAGGCGGTCGACGCGGCGCGCGCCGAGCACGACGTCGGCGCCGGCCTCGGCCAGGGCCTCGGCGAAGGCGACCCCGAGCCCGGAGGACGCTCCGGTCACGATCGCCACCTTGCCGTCGAGGCGGAACAGGTCGAGCACGCTCACGGGACCTCCTGCGGTCGTGGGGGAGTGGAAGCGGTCAGCCCTGGGCGGCCTGACGGGCGCGCCACGCGCTGGCCACCATGTCGTCCAGCGTGTGCCGCATCTGCCAGTCGAGGTCGCGTGCGGCGAGCTCGCCGGAGGCCACGATGCGGGCTGGGTCACCCGGGCGGCGCGGCTCGAGCGACGGCTCGAAGTCGATGCCGGTCACCTTGCGCACGGCGTCCATGATCTGCAGCACCGAGACGCCGCTGCCGCTGCCCAGGTTGTAGACCGGCTCGAGCGGCTCCCCGCGCTCCATCCGCGCGGCCGCCTCGACGTGTGCGAGCGCGACGTCCTGGACGTGGATGTAGTCGCGCACGCAGGAGC
>JBQCEF010000154.1:0-2154 GCA_051960495.1 Nocardioides sp.
CCCGGCACGACCCGATCGTGCAGAAGGTCGCCGACAAGGTGACGTTCGAGTTCGAGCAGACCTTCATGTTCTACCTGCCGCGGATCTGCGAGCACTGCCTGAACCCGTCCTGCGCGGCGTCGTGCCCGAGCGGGGCGATCTACAAGCGCGCCGAGGACGGCATCGTGCTCGTCGACCAGGACCGCTGCCGTGGCTGGCGGATGTGCGTGTCGGGATGCCCCTACAAGAAGGTCTACTTCAACCACCGCACCGGCAAGGCCGAGAAGTGCACGTTCTGCTTCCCGCGCATCGAGGTCGGGCTCCCCACCGTCTGCTCGGAGACCTGTGTGGGCCGGCTGCGCTACATCGGTCTGGTGCTCTACGACGCCGACGCGGTGCTCGAGGCCGCGGCGACGCCGAACGAGAAGGACCTGTACGACGCGCAGCGGTCGGTGCTGCTCGACCCCAACGACCCCGAGGTGCAGCGGGCCGCCGAGCGAGCGGGCATCCCGCACGACTGGGTCGAAGCCGCGCAGCGCTCGCCGATCCACGCGCTGATCAACAAGTACAAGGTCGCGCTGCCCCTGCACCCGGAGTACCGCACCATGCCGATGGTCTGGTACATCCCGCCGCTGTCGCCGGTCGTCGACGTCGTCCGTGACACCGGCGAGGACGCCGAGGACCCGCACAACCTGTTCGCGGCGATCGACGCGCTGCGGATCCCGGTGGACTACCTCGCCGAGCTGTTCACCGCGGGCGACCCGGCCCCCGTCGACCGGGTGCTGCGCCAGCTCGCCGCGATGCGCTCCTACATGCGTGACATCAACATGGGGCGCGAGCCGAACGCCTCGATCCCCGAGTCGGTGGGGATGAGCGAGGAGGACATGTATGACATGTACCGCCTGCTCGCGCTCGCGAAGTACGACGAGCGCTACGTCATCCCGCCCGCGCACGCCGAGCAGGCGCACTCGCTGGAGGAGCTCGCCACCGAGTGCGCGCTCGACTACGAGGGCGGTCCCGGCATGGGCGGCTCCGGGCCGTTCGGCGAGGGGTCCGGCGCGCCGACGCCGATCGCGGTCGAGAACTTCCAGATGCTGAAGGACCGGCAGACCTCGGACACGCTGGCCTCGCCCGACGACAAGGGGGCCCGCGTCAACCTGCTCAACTGGGACGGCAAGGGCACGCCGAGCGGCCTGTTCCCGCCGAAGTCGGCGGGGCCCGAGCCGGTCGGCGAGGCGAAGACGCCCGACACCAGCCAGGGCGGCGAGACCGGCCCCGGCGGTACCGGCGGCCTCACCGGAGGGGCGGACCTCAAGTGAGCCGTCGCCGTCCCGAGCCGTCGCTGCCCCCGGAGCAGCTCGCGGTGGCCTGGCAGTCGGTGTCGCTGCTGCTGAACTACCCCGACGAGGAGCTGGTCGCGCGCCTGCCGATGATCCGCGAGGCGTCCCGGTCCCTGCCGGACCCGGTCGGGGTGCCGATCCGCGAGGCCGTCGTACACCTGGAGTCCACGCCGCTGACCGAGCTGCAGCAGCGCTACGTCGAGACGTTCGACTCCCGGCGGCGCTGCAACCTGTTCCTCACCTACTTCGCCCACGGGGACACCCGCAAGCGCGGGGTGGCGCTGCTGAGGTTCAAGCAGACCTACCTGCGCTCGGGGTTCCTGCTCGACGACAGCGAGCTGCCCGACCACCTGTGCGTCGTGCTGGAGTACGCCGCCACCGTCGACCAGCGGCTCGGCCGGGGGCTGCTGCTCGACCACCGGGCCGGGCTGGAGCTGCTGCGGCTGTCCCTGCGCGACACCGGCTCGGCGTGGTCCCCGCTGGTCGAGGCGCTCGCGGCGACGCTGCCCCCGTTGCGAGGCGACGAGTGGGACGCCGTACGACGCCTCGCCGCCGAGGGGCCGCCCGAGGAGGAGGTCGGCCTCGACCCCTACGCCGGACCGTCCTTCGACCCGGCCCTCTCCCCCGACCCACCCCGCGGCTCCGCGCAGGAGCTGCCGATGCCGAGCTTCCCCGGAGTGCCTTCATGAACGAGTTCCTGTGGGTGGTCTTCCCCTACATCTGCCTGACGATCTTCGTGGTCGGTCACTTCTGGCGCTACCGCTACGACAAGTTCGGCTGGACGACCAGGTCCTCGCAGCTCTACGAGGACCGGCTGCTGCGGATCGGCAGCCCG
>JBQCEF010000155.1:0-2223 GCA_051960495.1 Nocardioides sp.
CGAGGAGGAGAACCGTCGGGTGGTCTCCGAGGGCGGCAAGCCGGCGGCCGGCCGTCCGCAGCTGATGGGCATCACCAAGGCGTCGCTGGCCACCGAGTCGTGGCTGTCGGCGGCGTCGTTCCAGGAGACCACGCGTGTCCTCACCGACGCGGCGATCCACGGCAAGTCCGACTCGCTGCGCGGCCTGAAGGAGAACGTGATCATCGGAAAGCTGATCCCGGCGGGCACCGGCCTCGAGCGGTACCGCAACATCCGGGTGGAGCCGACCGAGGAGGCGCGCGCCAACGCGTACTCCGTCACCGGTTACGGCGACTACGACTACGACTTCGGCAACAACGCCGGAGGCCAGGCCGTGGCGCTCGACGACTTCGACTTCGGCTCCTACCAGAGCTGACGCCGCTGTCCTCACGACGGCCCCGGGACCCTCGCGGTCCCGGGGCCGTCGTCGTTGCGCCGGACGTGCCCGCCCCGACGGGTTCGTGGAACATCTCCGGCACCAGGTGCCGGAAATACTCCACGGACGCCGTGGCCGGCGCCCTTTCCGTCAGAGGATCCGCTCGAACCAGACCTGGTCGAGCAGCGGGATGCCGTCGACCTCGAGGCCGGGCGGGTACCCGTTCGCCGGGGTGAACACGTCGCGGACCACGTGGGTCATCCGGAATCCGCAGCGCTGGTAGAAGCGCAGGTTGCCGATGCCTGCGGCACCGGTCCCTACGATCAGCCGGCGCGCCCCGGCCGCGCGAGCCTCGTCGGCGGCCCGTTCGAGCAACGCCCGGCCGGCGCCGCGCCCGCGCTGAGCCTGTACGACGGCGGTGTTCGTGACCTCCCAGGTCTCCTGGTCGCGTGGTACCGCCTGAAGATGGCCGATCACCTCGTCACCAGCCCGGGCGACCCACACGCTGCCGAGGTCGATGTAGGCGTCCAGGAGGTCCTGGGAGTCGTCGGCCTCGCGGAAGGACCACTCCAGGTCCCGGTGCGACCCGGCGTACTGCTCGATGGCGATGTCGATGCGCACGAGCGGCACGCTACCTGCGGCCTCGGCGCGGCGGGACGTCATACGGATCGAGGCCTATAGGGCTCCGGACGTATGACGTTGCGCCGCACGTATGACGTCAGAGGGGACGGGTCGGGTGCAGGTGGTTCGACATCGCCAGCTGCTCGGTCACCACGGTCCGGTGGTGGTCGGGGTCGATCACGCCGGTGGTCTCCAGCGACACCGTGCTGATCGGGTCGATCACCGCGTTGAGCCGGCGCGCCACCGGGGTGGCCGCGAGCAGCAGGGCGACACCCACCGCAGCCCCGGAGACGAGCAGGAACGAGGTGATCGGGTCCTTCTCGACCAGGTCCGGCACCCCGGCGTACTCCGCCGCCTTCACGAAGAAGCCGTGGAAGAGGTAGACGACGAGGCTGGCAGCGCCGAGCGGCGTGAACCACCGGTTGGATCGGGGGATCAGCGCGAGCACGCTGACCGCGAGGGCGGCCGCGACGACCATCAGCACGGATCGGAGGGCGACGCCCTGCAGGAAGGTCACGCCGAGGTCGGCGTACCCGGTGCGCCAGTAGAGCCACTCCTTGCTGACGTGCCCTGCGAGCGGCACGGCCGCCACGAAGGCGAGACACAGCAGCACCGCGGCCGTCACCCGCACCCGCGGTCGGGCGAGCACGTCGAACTGCTCGCGGGTCATCGTCATGCCGAGCACGAAGAACGGCATCAGCCCCAGGAACCGCGGGATGTCGAGGACCCCGGTCGTCACGACCCCGCCGACCAGCGAGGCGACCACGGCCCACGCCAGGGGGAAGCGGACCCGGTTGAGGAGAGGCGTCACGAGCCGCCACAGGAACAGCACGGCGAGGCACCACATCGGCCAGTGCGGCGAGATGTAGAGCGTGGTCATGTGCTCGCCGCCGAAGACTGTGCGGAACAGGGCGAGCAACGTCTCCGCGACGAAGTAGGGGACCACGACCGTGGTCATCAGCTTGTGGAGGTTGCGCCGCGTGAACGTGAAGCTGCGCGAAAGGTAGCCGGTCACCATCACGAACGCGGGGACGTGCCAGACGTAGAGGAAGTGGTAGACCGGGCTGCTGTCGGCGGCGTCCGGGAAGAGCGTCCAGGAGTGCCCCACGACCACGAGCGTGACCAGCAGCATCTTCGCGTTGTCGAAGAAGGGGTCCCTCGAACTGCGGGCTGCGGTGGTCTTCGTGGTCTCGGCGGTGGTGCTCATC
>JBQCEF010000156.1:0-3603 GCA_051960495.1 Nocardioides sp.
GTGAATTCTGGGCCGTTCGGCGCCGGGGACTAGTCCGAAATGACTAGGTGTCCGCGCCGGGGTCGCCCGGTCAGTCGACGCCGATGGCGAACGCCGACTCCAGGTCGTGGCGGGAGTAGCTGCGGAACGCGATGTGGGTCTCGGTCGACGTCACCCCGGGCACCTTGTTGAGCTTGTCGGCCACCACCGCGGCCACGTCGTCGTGGTTGCGGACGCGGACCAGGGCGATCAGGTCGATCTGGCCGGTCACCGAGTAGACCTCGCTGACGCCGTCGATGGCCGCGATCTGCTCGGCGACCTCCGGGATGCGCGCGACGTCGGCCTTCACGAACACGATGGCGGTGATCATGGCGCTCACGTTAGCGGAGCCCCGGCTGGCCGAGCTCGCATCCGGGTGGTCCATGCGGTTGGTCGAGCCTGTCGAGACCCGTCCCGGTTGGTCGAGCCTGTCGAGACCCGACCTACCCTGAACAGGTGCCCTTCCTCGACGCCGGCTCGCTCTCCGGCCTCCCGCCGTTCTCGAGCGGCCGGGTCTTCACCGACTGGGGGATCGACCCGGTGCTGACCGTGCTCACGGTCTGGATCGTCGGGCTCTACCTGTTCGGCGTCTGGGTGCTCCGCTCCCGGGGCGACTCGTGGCCGATCGGCCGGACGCTGGCGTTCGTCGTGGCCGGCATGGGCGGGTTCGCCTTTGCGACGGCGTCCGGGCTGGCGGCGTACGACACCGCCTTGCTCTCGGTCCACATGGTCCAGCACATGATCCTGACGATGTGGGTGCCGCTGTTCCTCGCGCTCGGCGCCCCGGTCACGCTGATGCTCCGGACCTTTCCGCCGCGGCCGCGCCGCTGGCTGCTCGCGCTCCTGCACTCCCGCTTCGCGAAGGTGCTGTCGTTCGCGCCGCTGACGTTCTTGCTGTTCGTGATCAGCCCTTGGGCGCTGTACTTCACCAGCTGGTACGACGCGTCCCTGCGTTCGGACTTCGTGCACGAGATGATGCACGTGCACCTGGTGCTCGTCGGCTCGCTGTTCTTCTGGCCGATTGTGGGCTCCGACCCGGTCCCGGGCCGCGTGGCCTACCCGTTCCGGCTGCTGCTGATGGTGCTCACGCTGCCGTTTCACGCGTTCCTGGGCGTCACGATCATGAACCAGGAGCAGCTCATCGGGGGCTCCTGGTACCGCTCCCTCCCGACCGAGGCCGGCCTGACCTGGCTGCCGGACCCGGCCGCCGACCAGCACCTCGCCGGCGGCATCCTCTGGGGTTCCGGTGACCTGGTCGGGCTGATCTTCCTGGCGATCCTCTTCACCCAGTGGGCGCGGTCGTCGATGCGCGAGGCCCAACGCGAGGACCGCCGCCTCGACCGCCTAGAGAAGGCCAACGGCGGGTGACGGGTGGTCGGGCGGCTTCGCGGGTGGTCGAGCCTGTCGAGACCCCGCCCGGTAGCATCACCCGCGTGAGCGACGCCACCCAGAACCAGCCGTTGAAGGTCCTCGTCTACAGCGACGACGCGAACACGCGCAGCGACGTCATCCTCGCGCTCGGCAAGCGCCCCCACCCGGACCTGCCGATGCTCGAGTACGTCGAGGTGGCGACCGAGCCCGTGGTGATCCAGCAGATGGACACCGGCGAGATCGACCTGGCCATCCTCGACGGAGAGGCGGTTCCGGCCGGCGGCATGGGCATCGCCAAGCAGCTCAAGGACGAGATCTTCCGCTGCCCGCCGCTCCTCGTTCTGACGGGACGCCCCCAAGACGCGTGGCTGGCCACGTGGTCGCGGGCCGACGCCGCCGTACCGCACCCGCTCGACCCGATCCAGCTCGCCGAGACCGTCATCAAGCTGCTCAAGCAGCGCGTCCCCGCCTGACGCGCCCCGGGCGGTCGAGCCTGTCGAGACCTAGGAGACCGCATGTCCTCCCACTCCTGGCCTGAGGTCCTCTCCGCCCTGGTGGCGCACCAGGACCTGTCAGCAGAGCAGGCGACGTGGGCGATGGGGGAGGTTCTGGCAGGGGAAGCGACACCCAGCCAGATCGCCGGCTTCGCCGTGGCCCTGCGGAGCAAGGGCGAGACCATCGAGGAGCTCGAGGGGCTCGTCGAGGCGATGTATGCCCACGCGACGCCGCTGCACGTCCCCGGTCGCGTGCTCGACATCGTCGGCACCGGGGGAGACCGGTCGATGTCGGTGAACATCTCGACGATGGCCGCAATCGTGGCCGCCGGCGCCGGCGTTCCTGTCGTGAAGCACGGCAACCGATCGGCCTCCTCGAAGGCAGGCTCGGCGGACGTGCTTGAGGCTCTGGGGATCCGACTCGACCTTTCTCCCGAGGAGGTCGCTCGCGTCGGCCGCGAGGTCGGGATCACGTTCTGCTTCGCCCCCGCCTTCCACCCGGCGTTGCGGTACGCGGCCGTGCCCAGACGAGAGCTGGGCATCGGCACGACCTTCAACTTCCTTGGCCCGCTGGCCCACCCGGCCAAGCCGCAGGCCCAGGCCATCGGGTGCGCGGACGCCCGCATGGCGCCGCTAATGGCGGGTGTCTTCGCCCGCCGTGGCGTCGATGCGTGGGTGTTCCGTGGCGACGACGGCCTCGACGAGCTGACCACGACGACCACTTCCCATGTCTGGGCGGTCTCCGGGGGTGAAGTCACCGAATTCGTCGTCGACCCACACGACTACGGTCTCGGCGGAGGCACTGCGGAAGCTCTTCGGGGCAAGGACGCGACGTACAACGCCGACGTCGTCCGGCGAGTCATGGCCGGCGAGCCGGGCCCGGTCCGCAATGCCGTGGTTCTAAATGCGGGTGCAGCCCTGGCCATTCATGCCAGGGAGGGGGGGACGGACAGGGTCGGACTCAGCTCAGGAGTCGCTGCCGCACAGCAGTCGGTCGACTCCGGGGCTGCCGCCCTAGTTCTGAATCGGTGGGTTGAGGCCAGCCTCTCAGGTGGAGGCGTCTGCTGACTGTGTCTTTGCGTCCCAAGCCACGTGCCAGATCCTGGAACCGGATCTTCGGGTAATTCCTGCCTAATTGATCGAAACCCCTGACAATGATCCAGTGAACGGATCAACGCTTGCGGCAACACTCTGGGGCTCCACGGGCGCACCGCGTCGAGTGTCAGTCATCGGAACCGGGTATCTCGGCGCTGTGCACGCGGTGTGCATGGCCGTGCTTGGACACGACGTTGTAGGCGTTGACCGCGACGAAGTCCGCGTCAGTTCACTTTCTAAGGGCGTTGTTCCGTTCTTCGAACCTGGCCTCGAGGAACTGCTTGACGCCGCGCTTGCGAGCGGGCGTTTGCGCTTCACCACGGATATAGCCTTGGCCAACGATGCAGAGATCCACTTCTTATGCGTCGGGACACCTCAATCGGTTGATTCACAGGTTGCCGATCTCTCGCAACTCAAATCCGCACTTCTTGACCTTCTTCCCGCGATTAGAACTGACTCATTAATCGTTGGCAAATCAACCGTGCCTGTCGGAACTGCACGATCCTTACGCGTGGCCGTTTCGGCGTTCGGAGCGCCGTGTCGGATCGGCCTTGCCTGGAATCCCGAGTTCTTGCGCGAGGGACATGCGATCGAAGACACCCTCGGCCCTGACCGGCTGGTTTTC
>JBQCEF010000157.1:0-7945 GCA_051960495.1 Nocardioides sp.
TACCTCGCGCCGCCGGTGGTGCTGGCGTCCAACTGACCGCCCCGTCGAGTGCGCGGCCGACGCGTCAGGCCGAGGCCACGTCGTCGGCGTCGACGATCCGGTAGGCGTAGCCCTGCTCGGCGAGGACCCGCTGCCGGTGCTGGGCGAAGTCCGCGTCGACGGTGTCGCGAGAGACGATCGCGTAGAACCGCGCCGAGCGGCCGTCCTGCTTGGGGCGGAGCAGCCGCCCGAGGCGCTGGGCCTCCTCCTGGCGCGAGCCGAACGAGCCGGAGACCTGGATCGCCACGGCCGCCGAAGGCAGGTCGACGGAGAAGTTCGCCACCTTGGACACCACGAGCAGGTCGATCTCGCCGTGCCGGAACGAGTTGAACAGCCGCTCGCGCTCCTTGACCGGCGTCTCGCCCTTGATCACCGGGGCGTCGAGGTGCTCACCGATCTCGTCGAGCTGGTCGATGTACTGGCCGATGACCAGCGTCGGCTCGCCCCGGTGCTTGGCGACGAGCTCCTCCACCAGCCGGGTCTTGGCGCCGGTGCACGACGCGAGCCGGTAGCGCTCGTCGGGCTCGGCCGTCGCGTAGACGAACCGCTCGCCCTCGGGCAGCGTCACCCGGACCTCGACACAGTCGGCGGGGGCGATCCAGCCCTGCGCCTCGATGTCCTTCCAGGGAGCGTCGTACCGCTTCGGGCCGATCAGCGAGAACACGTCGCCCTCGCGGCCGTCCTCGCGGATCAGCGTCGCGGTCAGCCCGATCCGACGCCGCGCCTGAAGGTCGGCGGTCATCCGGAAGATCGGGGCGGGCAGCAGGTGCACCTCGTCGTAGACGATGAGCCCCCAGTCCTTGGCGTCGAACAGCTCAAGGTGTGCGTAGACGCCCTTCCGGCGGGTGGTCATCACCTGGTACGTCGCGATCGTGACCGGGCGGATCTCCTTCTTGGTGCCGGAGTACTCCCCGATCTCGTCCTCGGTCAGCGAGGTCCTGCGGATCAGCTCTTCCTTCCACTGCCGCGCGGAGACCGTGTTGGTGACGAGGATCAGCGTCGTGGCACCGGCCTGCGCCATGGCCGCCGCGCCGACGATCGTCTTGCCCGCGCCACAGGGCAGCACGACCACGCCGGAGCCACCGTGCCAGAACGACTCGGCCGCCTCCCGCTGGTAGGACCGCAGCTCCCAGCCGTCCTCGTCGAGCTCGATGGGGTGCTTCTCGCCGTCGACGTAGCCGGCGAAGTCCTCGGCCGGCCAGCCGATCTTGAGCAGCGCCTGCTTGAGGTTGCCGCGCTCGGAGGGGTGGACGACGACCGTCGCGTCGTCGATCCGCTCGCCGACCATCGGCTTGATCTTCTTGGCGCGCAGCACCTCCTCGAGCACCGGCCGGTCGGTGCTGGTGAGCACCAGGCCGTGAGTCGGGTGCTTGTCGAGACGGAGCCGGCCGTAGCGGGCCATCGTCTCGGCGATGTCGACGAGCAGCGCGTGCGGGACGGCGTAGCGGCTGTAGCTCAGCAGCGTGTCCACGACCTGCTCGGCGTCGTGGCCAGCAGCACGTGCGTTCCACAGTCCGAGCGGGGTGAGCCGGTAGGTGTGCACGTGCTCGGGGGAGCGCTCGAGCTCGGCGAACGGCGCGATCGCCTTGCGGCAGTCCTGCGCACGCTCGTGGTCGATCTCCAGCAGCAGGGTCTTGTCGGACTGGACGATCAGGGGTCCGTCGTTCATGTAGTCCTCATGAGGCCTGGGCCTCGGCGGCGGCCTTCTGGCGTGCGCGGTAGGCGGCGACGTTGGCGCGCGATGAGCAGCGGTCCGAGCAGTAGCGCCGGGACTGGTTCGGGGAGGTGTCGACGAACACGTCCTGGCACGGGTTGGCGTCGCACACCCCGAGTCGGGTCGCCCCGAGGTCGCAGACCAGCGTGGAGAGTCCCATCAACGACTCGCCGATGAGCAGCTCAGCCACCGACGACTGCTTGTCAGTGACATGCATGTGCCAGTTCGGCGGCTCGCCGTCCCGTCCGCCGTGGCCGGCGATGTAGGGCGTCACCGGGTGCTTGGCGAGCAGCGTGTTGAGCTGCTCGACCACTGCGTCCTCGTCACCGGTGTTGGACGCCTCGAAGACCGGGCGGAGCTCGCGTTGGAACCGGCGCAGGACCGAGACGTCACGGTCGGTGACCTGGTCGTGCAGCCAGGACCGCTGGTCGAGGAACGCGACGAGCGCGTCGACGTCGGGCAGGTCGGCGTTGACCAGCCCGGCGGAGCGCTCGGCGTAACGAACAAAGTCCATGGATAGATCTTACAAGCCGGGGCAACGGAGCCAGAGCGGCCCGAGCCGTCGCCCCAAAGGTGTGGGGTCGCGGGTTCAGTGGGAAGTCACTGAAACGGACGACCGGGGGTTCAGTGGGAAGTCACTGAACCCGGCGGCCGACCGGTACGACGTGCAACCTCCCCCGAAACCGGCCCCGGGGGCCTGGATCGCTGGGGGTGCACGTCGTTGTGGTCGCCGGCTGCCGACCGGCGCCTCCTCACGTCCCGGCCCGCCGACCCGGAGGCGCGGAGGCGGGTTCAGTCGGAAGTCACTGAAACGGACGACCAGCGGGTTCAGTGGGAAGTCACTGAACCCGGCGGTCGACCGGTACGACGTGCAGCCTCCCCCCGAACCGCGCCGGCAGCGCCCCGGATCGGTAGGGCTGCACGTCGTTGTGGTCGCCGGCTGCCGACCGGTGCCTCCTCACGGGGCTCGGCCGTCGCCCGGGAGGCGTGGGGGGCGCGCGGGTTCAGTGGGAAGTCGCTGAAAGGTGCCGGCCGTCCGGTACGACGTGCAGCGTCCCCCGAAACCGGTGCTGGAACGCCGGGATCGCTGGGGCTGCACGTCGTCCTGGTCGCCGGAGCGACTCGCAGCGTTCACCGGCGCGTGGGTCGCGGGGTCTGGCGGGCGGGACGAATCGGGGCATAGGGTGACCGGGCTGATACCACTTTCTGTACTGCTCGGGAGCACACATGACGGGGATGCGGCGGCGTATTGCTGCCTTGGCGGGATCGGTACTCGGACTGGGCATGCTGCCCGTGGTGGCGGCGCAGCCGGCCACCGCGGCGGGCTCGGACCTGTTCTTCTCGGAGTACGTCGAGGGGGGCGGCTACAACAAGGCGATCGAGGTCTTCAACGGCACCGGGGGACCGGTCGACCTGACCGGCTACGAGATCGAGCTCTACAGCAACGGCAGCGCCTCGCCGAGCGACAGCTACCGGATGTCCGGCACCCTGGCCGACGGCGACGTCTTCGTGGTGGCCAGCAGCCAGGCGGGCGAACCACTGAGCAGCATCGCGGACGCCACCAGCGGTGCCATCAACTGGAACGGCGACGACGCGGTCGCTCTCGTGAAGGGCACCGAGAAGGTCGACGTGATCGGCCGGATCGGGTCCGACCCCGGCAGCTACTGGGGAACCGGCTCCGTCACGACCCAGGACCACACCCTGCGCCGCAAGGGCTCGGTCACGGCCGGTGACCCTGACGGCACCGACGCGTTCGACCCCGCCACCGAGTGGGACGGCTACGCCAAGGACACCTTCGACGGGCTCGGCACCCACACCACCAGCGGTCCCGCGCCGGACTCGGCGCCGTCGGTGAAGTCGACCGACCCGGCGAACAACAACACCGAGGTGGCGCCGACCGAGGACCTCACGGTCACGTTCAGCGAGCCGGTGACGGCCGAGGACGGCGCGTTCACCCTTGCCTGCGACGCGTCGCCCGTCGCCATGACGGTCAGCGGCGGCGACACGTCGTACACGCTCGACCCCGACAGCGAACTGCCGCCGGGAGCGAGCTGCACGCTGACGGTGCACGCCGACAAGGTCGTCGACCAGGACGGCGACCGGACGCCGATGGCCACGGACAAGACGGTGACCTTCTCCACCGCTGACTGCGGCGCCGACTACACCCCTGCCTACGCGATCCAGGGTGCGGGGGACACCAGCCCGGAGAAGGGCAAGTTGGTCGCGACCGAGGGCATCGTCGTCGGTGACTACGAGAAGGGCGGCCTGGACGGGTTCTACCTCCAGGACCCGGCCGGCGACGACAAGCCCGAGACCTCGGACGCGGTCTTCGTCTTCAACCCGGACCAGGACGAGGTGTCGACCGGAGACCTCGTCCGCGTCTTCGGCCGGGTGTCGGAGTACCACGGCCAGACCCAGGTCGGCGCCTTCGACAACGCCGTGACGGTGTGCGGCAACGACACCGTCCCCGCCCCTGAGCCGACCGAGGTGAGGCTGCCGTTCACCGACGTGAACGACCCGGAGCGGTACGAGGGCATGCTCGTGACGCTCCCGCAGACCCTGACCGTGACCGAGCTCTACCAGCTCGGCCGGTTCGGGCAGGTGACCCTGTCCTCCGGCGGCCGTCTGCCGCAGCCCACCAACGTGGCGCTGCCGGGCAGCCAGGAGGCGAAGGACCTCCAGGACCTGAACGACCGCAACCGGATCATCGTCGACGACGCCTCCCAGCGGCAGAACCCCGACCCGATCGTGTGGGCGCGCGACGGCAAGGAGCTGACGGCGCAGAACACCCTGCGCGGCGGCGACACCGTCGAGGATGTCGTCGGGGTGATGACCTACACGTGGGGCGGCAACTCCGCCAGCCCGGACGCCTGGCGGGTGCGGCCCGAGGGCGCGCTGGGCGGAGCCGCCGACTTCCAGGCGGTCAACGAGCGCACCACGTCGCCCGAGAAGGTCGGCGGCACCATGAAGGTCGCCAGCTTCAACGTGCTCAACTACTTCGACGACTTCTCCCGCTGCCGGGGTGGCGTCGGTCCCGACGCCGAGTCGGTGGACTGCCGCGGTGCCGACAACCAGGCGGAGCTCGACCGGCAGGCGGCGAAGACGGTCGCGGCGATCAAGGCGCTCGACGCCGACGTCGTGGGCCTGCTCGAGATCGAGAACGACGGCTACGGCCCGGACAGCGCGCTCGCGGACCTGGTCGGCCGGCTCAACGCCGAGCTCGGCGCAGGGACCTACCGCTACCTCGACGTGGACGCTCGGACCGAGCAGGTCGACGCGCTCGGCAACGACGCCATCAAGGTCGCGATGATCTACCAGCCCGGCGAGGTCGTCCCCAACGGCGACACCGGTGTGCTCAACACCGACTCGTTCGTCAACGGCGACAGCGGCGAGCCCCGCAACCGACCGGCCCTCGCGCAGACGTTCATGGACCGGGCCACCGGAGGGCGGGTCACCCTCGCGGTGAACCACCTCAAGTCCAAGGGCTCGAGCTGCGCCGCCGACGGCGACCCGGAGGACCCGGACGGCCAGGGCAACTGCAACCAGACCCGGGTCGACTCGGCCAGGGAGCTCGTGCAGTGGCTGGACAGCCGGCCGACGGGGATGAAGGAGGACGACCGGCTGATCATGGGCGACCTGAACTCCTACGCCATGGAGGACCCGATCCGCGCGATCGAGGACGGCGGCTACACCAACCTGGTCGAGAAGTACGAGGGCGAGGACGCCTACTCCGACGTCTTCGACGGGCAGTGGGGCTACCTCGACCACGCCCTGGCCTCCGACAGCCTCGTCGGCCAGGTCACGGGCGTCACCACCTGGCACATCAACGCCGACGAGCCGTCCGTGCTCGACTACAACACGGACTTCAAGTCGGCCGACCAGGTCGAGGAGCTCTACGCCCCCACGCCGTACCGCTCCTCGGACCACGACCCGGTCGTGGTCGGGCTGAAGCTGCACGCCGACTGATCCGAGGCCACCTGCCCTCGTCGACCGCCTCAAGTCCGGCCTCGCGGGGGCCGAACCTCTAGGAAAGGTCGAACGAGGGCAGGGGCCGGACGGTGAGCGAAACGGGGTTGCTGGTCAGCCTTGCCCTCGCGGTCGCGCTCGGCGTGCCCGCCTGGCTGCTCGAACGTGCGTCCGTACGACGACCCGCGGACCGGGCGTGGCTGGCGCCGCTCGCGCTCGGAGCGACTCTCGAGCTGCTGTCCCGGACCGCGCCGGTGGTGCACGACGCCACCGGATGGCCCGCGCTCGAGGTCGTCGGACACGGGCTGGCCCTCGCCGCACCGGTCCTCCTGCTCGGCGGTCTGGTCCTCGCCGTCCGGCAGCGCATGGGCGGGGTCCGCGTCAACGTGCTGATCGACGGCCTCGCGGGCGCGCTCGCGGGCGCGTGCGTGGCCGCGCTGGTGCTGGCCCCCCTCGCCGACCGCCTCTGGGACGGCACGTGGCAGTCCGGGGTCGCCCTCGGCCGCCCGCTGCTGACCTCCGCGCTGTCCGCCGCCGCGGTCGGCGCCCTCAGCCTGCTCGGCACCGACCACCTCGCCCGCTTCGGCACCTGGGCCGCCGGCACCACCGTCCTCGCCGGCGCCGACATCGCGGCCGCAGCCTGGCCGGCGCAGCCGCTGTGGGGCGGCGCCTTCCCGCTGGCGGCACTCGCCCTGGTTGCCGCCGGTGCTCACGTCTCGACCGCGGAGCAGGAGCTGCGGCTGCCCGGTCCCCGCTCGCTCGGGGTCCCCGCCGCCGCCGCGACCGTCGCGGTCGCCACGCTCGCAGTCGCCCCGCAGTGGTCGGTGACCGCGGTGCCCTCCGTCCTCGCGCTGGTCACGCTCGCGGTGAGCACGGTGCGGTTCGTCCGCGTGTTCCTGCAGCTGCGTGAGCTCGCCGCGATCCGCGAGCAGGCCCTCACCGACGAGCTCACCGGCATCGCGAACCGTCGTGCTCTCTACCTGCACCTCGACAAGCTGCTGCAGCCCGCTGACGGCGACGCGGACGTCGACGGGGCCCAGCCGGAGTTCGCGGTGGCGCTGATCGACCTCGACCACTTCAAGGAGGTCAACGACACCCTCGGGCACGCGACCGGCGACGCGCTGCTCAAGGGGGTCGTCGGCCGGTTCGCCGCGGCGCTCGAGGAGCTCGAGACGCCGCACCTGCTCGCGCGGCTCGGCGGCGACGAGTTCGCCGTCGTGCTCCACGAGGCCACCACCCGCAACGCCGCCCTCATCGTCGGGGAGGCCCTGGCCGAGAGCCTGGCCGAGCCGCTCGAGCTGCCCGACACCTCGCTGCACGCGCACGCCAGCATCGGCCTGGCCGCTGCCCCGCTGCACGGCCGCACCCGTGGCGAGCTGCTCTTCGCCGCGGACGCCGCGATGTACGCCGCGAAGACGTCGGGCGACGCGGTGCGCTTCCACGCCCCCAAGGTCGACGAGAAGACCCAGCAGCTCGGCGTCGCCGAGGACCTCTACCTGGCGGTCGAGCGGCGCGAGCTGTTCGTGGAGTACCAGCCGGTCCGCACGGCCGGCGGTGAGCTCGTGGGCGTCGAGGCGCTGGTCCGCTGGCAGCACCCCGAGCGCGGCCGGCTCGAGCCCTCCGACTTCCTCGAGGCCGCCGAGCGCTACCGGCTCACCGGCGCCATCGCCGAGCGGGTGCTCGACATCGCGCTGGGCGACCTGGCCTGCTGGCGGGCCGAAGGCGTCCCGCTGACGCTGACGGTCAACCTGTCGATCGCCGACCTGCGCGACGAGGCGATCGTGAGCACCATCGCGAACGCGCTGCTCGCGCACCGGCTGCCGGCCAAGGTGCTGACCCTCGACCTCGGCGAGGCCGGTCTGGCGCCCGACCTCGACCGGGTGAAGGACGTCGTGACGGAGCTGCACGACCTCGGCGTGCGGCTGTGCCTGGACGACTACGGCACCGGCGGCACCAGCCTGACGGCACTGATGGCGCTGCCGTTGCACAGCATCAAGATCGACCGCCGCTTCATCCGGGACGCCGCGATCAACCCGCGGCTGGGCGGGATCGTGCGCGCCTCGGTGGACCTCACGCACTCGCTCGGACTCCGAGTCGTCGCCGAGGGGGTCGAGGACAAGGGCGCGCTGGCCTTCCTGGCGCAGCTCGGGTGCGACCTGGTGCAGGGCTGGCACGTCGGGCGTCCGACCGACGCCGCAGGGATCGACCGGCTGCTCGCCCAGCCCA
>JBQCEF010000158.1:0-4151 GCA_051960495.1 Nocardioides sp.
GTCAACAACCAGGTCGGCTTCACCACCTCGCCCGCGTCCTCGCGCTCGTCGCTGTACTGCACCGACGTGGCGCGCATGGTGCAGGCGCCGATCTTCCACGTGAACGGCGACGACCCCGAGGCGTGCATCCGCGTCGCCCGGCTCGCCTTCGAGTACCGCCAGGCGTTCAAGAAGGACGTCGTCATCGACCTCGTCTGCTACCGCCGTCGCGGCCACAACGAGGGCGACGACCCGTCGTACACGCAGCCGCTGATGTACGACCTCATCGAGCAGAAGAGGTCGGTCCGCAAGCTCTACACCGAGTCGCTGATCGGCCGCGGGGACATCACCCTCGAAGAGGCCGAGCAGGTGCTGCGCGACTACCAGCAGCAGCTCGAGCGCGTGTTCACCGAGGTGCGGGAGGCGACCAGCCAGCCCTCGGAGTGGACCACCGTCCCGGACTACCCCGAGAAGAGCGCCAACGAGACCGCCACCGCGATCTCCAAGGAGACGCTCAAGCGGATCTCGGACGCCCACGTCAACGCGCCGGAGGGCTTCACCGTCCACCCGAAGGTGCTGCCGCAGCTGCAGCGCCGGGCGGCGGCGATCACCGCCGGTCCGATCGACTGGGGCACCGGCGAGATCCTCGCGTTCGGGTCGCTGCTGATGGACGGCCGGCCGGTGCGGCTCGCGGGCCAGGACTCGCGTCGCGGCACGTTCGTGCAGCGGTTCGCGACGATCATCGACCGCGAGAACGCCGACGAGTGGACCCCGCTGGCCAACCTCTCCGAGGACCAGGCGCAGTTCTACGTCTACGACTCGCTGCTCTCGGAGTATGCCGCGATGGGCTTCGAGTACGGCTACTCCGTGGCTCGGCCGGACGCGCTCGTCCTCTGGGAGGCCCAGTTCGGCGACTTCGTCAACGGCGCCCAGACGATCATCGACGAGTTCATCACCGCCGGTGAGACCAAGTGGCGTCAGCAGTCGGGCGTCGTACTGCTGCTCCCCCACGGCTACGAGGGCCAGGGCCCGGACCACTCCTCGGCCCGGATCGAGCGGTTCCTGACCATGGGCGCCGACGACGCGTTCGTGATGGCGCAGCCGTCCACGCCGGCGAGCCACTTCCACCTGCTGCGCCAGCACTCGCTGGGCGAGGAGCACCGCCCGCTGGTGGTGTTCACGCCCAAGTCGATGCTCAAGCGCAAGGAGGCGGCCTCGCAGCCGGACGACTTCACCAACGGCACGTTCCGTCCGGTCATCGGTGACGACCGGGTCGACCCCGACCGCGTCGAGAAGCTGTTGCTGTGCAGCGGCCGGATCACCTGGGACCTGATGGTGGAGCGTGGCAAGCGCGAGGGCGACGACCCGCGCACGGCGATCGTCCGCCTCGAGCAGCTCTACCCGCGGCCCGTCGCGGAGCTCAAGGCCGAGCTGGCGAAGTACCCGAACCTGCAGGAGATCCGCTGGGTCCAGGACGAGCCCGCCAACATGGGCCCGTGGCCGCACATGGCGCTGAACCTGACCCCGGAGCTGGACGGCATCCCGTTCTACCGGGTCTCGCGGCCCGAGTCGTCCTCTCCCTCGGTCGGCCAGCACTCGCGGCACGTCGAGGAGCAGAAGGTCCTGCTCCAGCAGGCGTTCTCCTGACGGGTCCTGCGCACGATGTACTTCACCGATCGCGGGATCGAGGAGCTCGAGAAGCGCCGGGGTGACGAGGAGGTCACCCTGGCGTGGCTCGCCGACCGGCTGCAGGAGTTCGTCGACATCAACCCCGAGTTCGAGGTCCCCGTCGAGCGGCTGGCCACCTGGCTCGCCCGCCTCGACGACCCCGACGACGACTAGCGCCACCGGCGGGCGGCGGTCCCGCCGCCGCAGGCGAGGTTCCGCACGCACGGCACGTCCGGAGGCAATTTCGACGTGCCGATCGTGCGGGACGGGCCCCCCGGATGGGGCGCACGGGTGCAGCCGGGCGGGGCGCACGACGCTGCCCCGGCGCGTCAGGGCGCGTCAGCGGGTGAAGACCACCTTGCCGAACAGCTCCCCCTGCGCCATCGCGGCAAACCCGTCCCGCGCCTGCTCCATCGGCAGCACCTGGTCGATCAGGGGCCGCACCCCGCTCACGTCCATCAGCTCGGTCAGCGAGGCCAGCTCGTCGCGGGTCCCCATGGTCGACCCGATGACCCGCATCTGCAGGAAGTAGATCCGGGTCAGCTCGGCGTCGTCGAGCTTCGGACCGCTGGTGGCGCCGGAGACGACCAGCGTCCCGCCCGGGCGCAGCGAGCGGATCGAGTGGGACCAGGTCGCGCGCCCGACGGTCTCCATGACCGCGTCCATCTTGCGGGGCAGCCGCTCGTTGCTGTCGAACACCTCGTGCGCACCGATCTCGAGCGCCCGCTTGCGCTTGGCCTCGTCGCGGCTGGTGGCGAAGACCCGGAGCCCGCCGGCCCGCGCCAGGCTGATCAGCGCGGTCGCCACGCCGCCGCCGGCCCCCTGCACCAGCACGGAGTCGCCCGGCTTGAGGCCGCCCTGGGTGAACAGCATCCGGTACGCCGTCAGCCATGCGGTCGGCAGGCAGGCGGCCTCCTCGAACGACATGGAGGCCGGCTTGGGAACCACGTTGCGGCGCGGCACGACGACGCTGTCGGCGAACGTGCCCTGGTGCCGCTCGGAGAGCAGCGAGCGCTTCGGATCGAGCGTCTCGTCGCCGGACCAGCCCGGGTCGCTGACGACGGCGTGCACGACGACCTCGTTGCCGTCCTCGTCGTACCCCGCGGCGTCGCAGCCGAGGATCATCGGCAGCGCTTCCTCGCGCAGGCCGACGCCGCGCAGGGACCACAGGTCGTGGTGGTTGAGCGAGGCGGCCTTCACCCGGATCGTCGCCCAGCCGTCGGGCGCCTCCGGGTCCGGCCGCTCCCCGATCACGAGGCCGGACAGCGGGTCGTCGGTGCTGAAGCTCTCGGCGTAGACGGCGAACATGTCCCCGACCCTAGTCAGCGCCGCGCGACGCCGTCACGCCGGGCCGCATCCGCGACGGCCGCGGCGACGGCGGGACCGACCCGAGGGTCGAACGGCGACGGGATCACGTAGTCCTCGCGAAGCTCGTCGCCGACCAGGTCGGACAGCGCGGTGGCGGCGGCGAGCTTCATGCCCTCGGTGATGGCGGTGGCGCGGACGTCGAAGGCCCCGCGGAAGATGCCGGGGAAGGCCAGCACGTTGTTGATCTGGTTGGGGAAGTCCGACCGTCCCGTCGCGACGACCCGGGCGTGCCGGTGGGCGACCTCGGGGTGCACCTCGGGGTTCGGGTTCGCCAGGCCGAAGATCACCGAGTCGGGGGCCATCGTGGCCACCACGTCCTCGGGGACGGTCCCGCCCGAGACACCGATGTAGACGTCGGCTCCCTCGAGTGCGTCCGCGAGGTCGCCGGTGCGGCCGGTGAGGTCCGCGGTGTCCTGGGCCAGGGACAGCTTGACCGGGGTGAGATCGCCGCGGGAGGAGTGGAGGACGCCCCGCCGGTCGGTGACGGCGAGGTCGCGCACACCCGCTGCCAGCAGGATCCGCGCGACCGCCACACCGGCGGCGCCGGCGCCGGAGATGACCACGCGGGTGTCGGCGTGCGTGCGCCCGGTGAGCCGCAGCGCGCTCTCGAGCGCCGCGAGCGCGACCACGGCGGTGCCGTGCTGGTCGTCGTGGAAGACGGGGATGTCGAGGAGGTCCTTGAGCCGCTGCTCGATCTCGAAGCAGCGCGGCGCGGAGATGTCCTCGAGGTTGATCCCGCCGAAGCTCGGCGCCAGCCGTGCCACGGTCTCCACGATCTCGTCGGCGTCCTTGGTGTCGAGGCAGATCGGCACGGCGTCGACCCCGCCGAACTGCTTGAAGAGCACCGCCTTGCCCTCCATCACCGGCATCGCCGCCGCGGGGCCGATGTCACCGAGCCCGAGGACGGCCGTGCCGTCGGTGACGACCGCGACGGTGTTCGACACCCAGGTGTAGGTGTCGGCCAGCGCCGGATCGTCGGCGATGGCCAGGCAGACCTGCGCAACCCCTGGCGTGTACGCGATGGAAAGGTCCTCGCGGCTGCTCAACGGCACGGTCGAGGTGACCGCCATCTTGCCTCGCCGGTGCGCGGCGAAGATCGGATCGTCAGCGGAGAACGTGTACGACATTGTTCATCT
>JBQCEF010000159.1:0-9738 GCA_051960495.1 Nocardioides sp.
AAGGGCGTCCGCAAGATGATGGCGCAGGCGATGGTGGACTCGGCGTTAACCGCTCCCCACGTCACCGAGTGGACCACCATCGACGTCACCAAAACGATGAAGCTCTTCGAGCGGCTCAAGGCCAACCGCGACTTCGCCGACGTGAAGGTGTCCCCGCTGCTGGTGCTGGCGAAGGCCTGCACGCTCGCGATGCGGCGCACGCCGGAGATCAACGCGACGTGGGACGAGGCGGCGCAGGAGGTCGTGTTCAAGAGCTACGTGAACCTCGGCATCGCGGCGGCGACCCCGCGCGGCCTCTTCGTACCCAACTTCAAGGACTCCGAGTCGATGTCGCTGTTCGAAATTTGCAAGGATATCAACGAGCTGACCCGCACCGCCCGCGACGGGCGGACCCAGCCAGGCGAGATGGCCGGCGGCACGTTCACGATCACCAACGTCGGGGTCTTCGGGGTCGACGCGGGCACGCCGATCATCAACCCCGGCGAGTCGGCGATCCTCTGCTTCGGCGCGGTCAAGAAGCAGCCGTGGGTGCACAAGGGGAAGATCAAGGTGCGCGACATCACCACGCTGGCGCTGTCGTTCGACCACCGGCTCATCGACGGCGAGAAGGGCTCGCGCTTCCTCGCCGACGTGGCCGCGATCCTGGAGGACCCCGCCGGCGCGCTGTTCTTCTGATCGACCCAGCGCGTCCTCGCGCTGACAACCGCCGACCCGGCGCTCTCTCCCGTGAGAAGGCGCCGGGTCGGTGTCGTGGGGCGTGAGAAGGCGCCGGGCCGGCCGTCCTACCATGGATGCAACATGAGAGAGCCCTCCGCGCCCGCACCGGGGTCGGCTGCGCGTCGCGCGTACGACTTCGCCAAGTGGGCCATCCTCAACGCCGTCTACAGCGCCGGTGACGTCGTCACCGAGGGCGGGCTCGCGCACGAGCTCGGGATCAGCCGGACGCCGGTCCGCGAGGCGCTGCTGCGGCTCGAGGTCGAGGGCCTCGTGAAGCTGCACCCCAAGCGCGGTGCCGTGGTCAGCGAGTTCAGCATGCACGACGTCGAGGACGTCCTCGAGGCGCGTGTGCTGGTCGAGAACCACACGGCGGCGAAGTCGTTCGCGTCCCGGGAGACGCTCCTGCCGCGGGTCGAGAAGGCCCACGCGGACATGAAGCGGCGGCGCGCCGAGCACGACACTGCGGCGTTCACCGAGGCCGACCGGGTCTTCCACGAGCTGATCGTCGACGCGGCCGACAACGCCGTGCTGTCGGCGATCTACCGGATGCTGCGCTAGCGGCAGACCCTGTTCACCTCGGCGATCGTGCGGGGCCGCACCGACCGGATGGACGACGCGATCGCCGAGCACGAGCGGATCCTCGAGGCGCTGCGCGGTGATGACGAGAAGGCGTTCCTGCGCGTGGTGAACGAGCACCTGCAGTGGTCGATCGCCCTCGCCCGGGACTCGCATTGAGCGCAGCGACCGACCTCGTGGCCTCCGGCGGGCGACGGGCGGTCGTCGTGTGGCTGGCTGCCGTCGCCGTCTACTTCCTCGCCGTCTTCCACCGGTCCTCGCTCGGCGTGGCCGGACTGGTCGCGGCCGAGCGCTTCGACATCTCCGCCTCGCAGCTCTCGACGTTCACCGTGCTCCAGCTGCTGGAGTACGCCGGCATGCAGATCCCGGTCGGCGTGCTGCTCGACCGGTACGGCGCGCAGCGGCTGCTGTTCACCGGCGCGATCCTGATGACCGGCGCGCAGCTCGGATTCGCCTACACGAGCAGCTTCGCGGGCGCGGTAGTGGCCCGGGTCTTCGTCGGTATGGGCGACGCCATGGTGTTCATCAGCGTGCTGCGCCTGGTCGCCTCGTGGTTCCCGCCGATGCGCAACCCGGTGATGACCGCCTGGACCGCGCTGCTCGGACAGTGCGGCGCGCTGGTCGCCGCGATCCCGCTCGCCCGGTCGCTGCACTCGTTCGGGTGGACGCCGACGTTCGCCGTCTCCGGTGCCGTCGGGCTCGTGCTCGGTGTCCTCGTGGTCGTCGTCGTACGCGACGTCCCGCCGGGCGCGCCACCGTCGCGCTCGGTGAAGGACATCCGCACGGTCGGCCGCGACCTCAAGCACTCCTGGCGCGACCCCGGCACCAGGCTGGGCCTCTGGTCGCACTTCACCGCCCAGTTCGGCGCCAACGTGATGGGGCTGCTGTGGGGCTACCCGTTCTTCGTCGACGCCCAGCACACCGGGCGCACGCTCGCCGGCCTGCTGCTCTCGCTCCTCGTGCTCACCCAGATGGTCGGCGGCCCGCTGGTCGGCTGGTTCATCTCGCACAACCCGTGGCAGCGATCGACGGTCGTGCTCTCGATCGTGGCCGCGATCATGGCGACGTGGGGAGCGGTGCTGCTCTGGCCCGGGGACGCGCCGGTGTGGCTGCTCGTGCCGATGGTGATCGCCACCGGCCTCGGCGGGCCCGGCTCGATGGTCGGCTTCGACGTCGCGCGGACGTTCAACCCGGCCTCGCGGCTCGGCTCCGCGACGGGCATCGTCAACGTGGGCGGTTTCGTCGCGTCGCTGCTCGTCGTACTCGCCGTCGGCGTCGTGCTCGACGTGCTCACACCCGGCTCGTCCACCGACTACTCGCCGCAGGCCTACACGCTCGCGATGGCGGTGCAGTACGTCGGCTGGGGGCTCGGCAGCCTGCAGATCTGGCGCTACCGGGTCCGGGCCCGGGGCCACCTCGCGGTGACGCAGCCCGAGACGTTCCGCGACATGACCAGGCGTTCGGGGGAGCAATAGATCACAGGTCGCCGAGCAGGGGCGCCAGGCGGCGCAGCTCCTCGAGGTGCACCGCGGTCAGGTCGCGCAGGACGTCGTTGCCCCGGTCGGTGAGCCGCAGCCGCACGCGACGGTTGTCGTCGCGGTCGCGGTAGCGCTCGACCAGGCCCAGCGCCTGTGTCCTGTCGACGAGCTCGCTCGCGGTGTGGTGCTTGACGAGCAGCGACTCGGCGACGTCGCCGATGGTCGGCCCCGCGTCGCCGGCGTGCCCTCGGATCGCGAGCAGGAGCTGGTGCTGGGAGTGGGTGAGGCCGTGCTCGGCGGCCGCCGCCCGGCTCCACTGGTCGAAGCGGCGCAGGCGGGTCCGGAAGGCCAGCAGCCGCTCGTACTCTTTGTCACTCGGCACGGGTCCACCGTAGTATGTCGTGTTGCGATACTTCTTCTTGTCCGCCTCGACCCCCTGGTAGCCCGTGACTGCGACGTCTTCCCCCGCCCCTGCCACGACCTCGGCACCGACGACCCGGACCCGCGACGTGCGGCACCTCGGCGACTTCTCGGTGACGCCCCGGATGCTCGTCGTGACCGCCCTCGCCCTGCCGATCGGGGCGGTCGCCGCGGTCGTCGCGTGGGCGCTGCTGCAGCTGATCGGCCTGATCACCAACGCGGTCTTCTACCAGCGGGTCTCGACCGCCCTGGTCGCGCCCGGCGCCACCGACCACAACCCGCTGCTGGTGCTGCTGGCGCCGGCGGCGGGCGGGCTCGTGATCGGGCTGATGGCGCGCTACGGCTCGGAGAAGATCCGCGGGCACGGCATGCCCGAGGCGATCGAGGCGATCCTGATGGGCGGCAGCAAGGTGCAGCCGCGGGTCGCCGCGCTCAAGCCGGTGTCGTCGGCTGTGGCGATCGGCACCGGCGGACCCTTCGGCGCCGAGGGCCCGATCATCATGACCGGTGGCGCGATCGGGTCGCTGTTCGCCCAGTTCCTGCACCTGACCGCGGACGAGCGCAAGACGCTGCTGGTGTCCGGCGCGACGGCCGGGATGGCGGCGACGTTCAACTCCCCGCTGGCCGCGCTCGTCCTCGCAGTCGAGCTCCTGCTCTTCGAGTGGCGCCCGCGCAGTCTCGTCCCGGTCGCGGCGGCGGTCAGCGTCGCCAGCGTCGTACGGCAGCCGCTGCTGGGCACGGGCGCGCTCTTCCCCGCGACGGGAGACCTGCACCTGTCCTTCGCGGTCTACCCGCTGTGCGTGGTCTCCGGGATCGTCTCGGGGCTGCTGGCGATCGTCGCGACGGGCCTCGTCTACGCGTCGGAGGACGCGTTCCGCAAGCTGCCCCTGCACTGGATGTGGTGGCCGGCGATCGGTGGCCTGGTCATCGGCATCGGCGGGCTGTTCGTCCCGGAGGCCCTCGGCGTCGGCTACGACATCATCGACGCCGAGCTCACCGGCTCGATCGCGCTCGGGACCGTCGCCGGGATCCTCGTGGTCAAGACGCTGATCTGGTCGCTGTCGCTGGGCTCGGGCACCTCCGGCGGCGTGCTCGCACCGATGTTCATGATCGGCGGCGCGCTCGGCTCGCTCGAGGCCGTGGTGTTCCCCGACGTGGGGCCGGGCTTCTGGGCGCTGGTCGCGCTGGCCGGCGTCCTCGGCGGCGTGATGCGGTCCCCGTTCACCGGAGTCGTCTTCGCGCTCGAGCTCACCCACCAGTACGACGCGCTCCTGCCGCTGATCATCGGCGCCACCACGGCGTTCGCGGTGTCGGCGCTGCTGCTCAAGCGGTCGGTGCTCACCGAGAAGATCGCCCGACGCGGCTACCACCTCACCCGCGAGTACGACGTCGACCCGCTGGAGATCTTCTTCGTCAGCGAGGTGATGAGCGACGACGTGCTCGAGCTGGAGACCGACCTGTCCGCCGCGGAGGCCGTCGCCTCACTCGGGTCCGCCGACGACGGCGACGCCGGCTGGCGACAGCGGCTCTACCCGGTGGTGGACCCCGCCGGGGTCCTGCGGGGCGTCGTCACCCGACGGACGCTGTTCAAGGCGCACAGCCAGGGCGACGGCAGCGTGTTGATGGAGGACCTGATGCGAAACCCGGTCGCGGTCACCCACGCCGACCAGACGCTGCGTCACGTCGCCGAGCTGATGTCCCAGGCCGAGGTGAACCGGATCCCGGTGCTGGACCGGGACGACTCCGGCCGCGTGATCGGGATGGTGACGCTGACGCAGCTGCTCGCGGCCCGGCAGCGCGACCAGCAGGAGGCCCGGGAGCGGGAGCGGGTGCTGCGGGTGCGCCTGGTGGCGCCCAGCTGGGCGCGCCGCTGAGGTTGGAAAGGTGCACGCCGCGCAGGTCTCCCCTCCACATCTGCGCGGCGTGCCACCGGTCTTCGGCCGTCAGTCGGACTCTCGCCGCCTCCGGACGGCCAGGAGGGCGGCGCCCGCGGCGAGCATCGCCAGCGACAGCGGCAGCAGGGTGCTCAAGCTCCGAGGAGCCCCGGTGCTGCCGAGCGCCGCGGCACGGTTCGCCGTACCGGTCTGAGCTCCGCTCGTGTCGGCGAACGCCTCGACGCCCGCCACGACGGGGCATCGTGCCTGACCGACCAGCGTGACGACCGCTGCGTTCGGGCTCTTGCACTCGGTCGACGGCTCGGCTCGGGCCTGCGCCCCGCAGATGTCGACCATGCCCTTGGGAGTGACCTGGCTGAGCGTCACCACCATGTCGACGTTCGCCGTCTGATCCATGGCGACCTGACCCTGCACGTCGGCGAACTGCAGGTTGACGTTGATCGGCTGGCTCTCTCCAGGCTTGATGGTGGGTCCAGTGACGTAGGCCTTGCACTTGTTCTGCTTTCCGACGATCACCGGCTCGTCTGTCCCTGTCGTGCCCACGGTGTAGGAGAACGACAGGTTGCGCTCGAAGTCGTTGAGGTCGGAGTCCTTGGAGACCCGGAACGTGGCGCGAGCCGGCTGGTTGGAGTTGTTCTTCACGTAGAAGCGGTCCGTCACGTCGTCCTGCGGCACGAACGGACCGAGCTCCTCGAACAGCGGCGTGGTCAGGTTCTGTGACCAGCTCTCGCCATCGTTGCTGACCAGCAGGCGCTGCGGGGCAGCTGCGCTCGGCGAGGACCACAGCAACGCAGCGGCCAGGGCGGCGACCACGATCGTGGTCACCCCGACCAGCAGGCGTCTGGCGAACTTGGTCATGTCGCTACCCCCGGCTTGCGCCGCCTTCGGTCGAGTGCGCCGACGGCAATCAGGTAACCGCCGTAGACCAGGAGGCCGAGGGCGGCGATGTCGATCGCGGTGCGCATGGTTCCGCTCGAGACCCACGTGGCGACGTAGCCGACGTAGGGCACGGAGTACCAGACCTTGCCCCGGATCTGCTTGGCCTGCACCGGCATCGGGTCGTCGGCTCCATTGGCGTCGCCGCGGGTGACGTACTCGCGACCGTCGCCGGTCAGGACCACGCCGACCACACGGTGCGTGACGATCTCCGGATCGTTCGGCTTGGGCTGGAACGTGATGACGTCCCCGATCTGCACGGCTTCAGGATCGGTCGGCTTGACGACGACGACCTCGCCCGGCGGGTACGTCGGACTCATCGAGCCGGTCAGCACCGTCAGCGGACGGGAGCCCGTCGCCTTCGGTACGGCGACGAGGGCCAGGCCGGCCACGACGACCGCGCCGAGCAGCGCTGCGCTGAAGACGACTGTGGCGAAGTGCCGCAGGGCACTCGATGGAGCCGGGCTCACTGGCATGAAACCCTCCCCGAGTTGCCGGCACCGCCGTTGTCCTTCTTGATCACGATGGACGGGTTGGTGGTGGACTCGACGCCGGACGCGGACACGGAGCGAACTCCGACAGTGTGAGAGCCCGGTCCCACCAGTGCGGACTCTGGGATCGACACGGTGGTCGCCGGGTGTGTCACTTGAGCCAGGACTGCTGCTCCTTCGTACACCTGGTACTGCGCCGGCGCCGGCCCGGAGGGCGCGTTCCACGTCAGAACGACTGCCGCCGCGTTCTTGCCGGTGCAGCCGATGGGGCCCACCGGAGGTGCGACGACGGCGGATGCAGTCGTGACAGTCAGTGTGCCGGTGGCTGTCGTGCTCCACAGTGCGTAGGCGACGGTGCCCGGCGCGAGTACGGCAGCCAGGCACGCGGCTGTGAAGACGACTAGACGCTTAGCTTTGCTGCTCATGGCCTTACCTGCTGACCTCTGAAGATGAAAGAGAGACTGCCCGACTTGCCGCCGGCGTCGGCAACTCCAGCCTTGACCCTGGTGCTTACGCAGATGCGGACCGACTGTCCGGCGGACAAAGCCGATTGAGTCATCTCCCATGCCGTGTAGGCACCCGGATCGCGGAAATCCTGGTCCGCGAAAGCAACCCCCGAGCAATCGGGCGTCGTCGCTGCGACGCCGAGGGCTGCGACCTGAATCTTGTTGACGAGCTCCGGTCCTGCGGACACCTGATCGAGAAAGACGCGCATCCGCATGTTCTTGCTGTTTGGCGGAGTCGAGTTCTTCAGCAACGGGGCGTTGCTTGCCGTGACCGGACCGCCTGCAGAGCCCCCGCTGCCCAGAGGAAGAGCCGAAGCTGTCCCGAAGGAAACCGACACGGACGACCCGTCTGCACCGGTCAGTGAGATGGTCCCTGAACCGAGTGCACCGGCGTCAAGGGTGGCTTCGTCCTGCCACAGGGCAAGCGTCGTCCCCGTGACGGCGCCCACGATGAAGAGGGCGCCGATCACGGCGGCGACGGCAGACTTGAGCCTCATGGAGTGGACGAAGGCCTCAGTGACCGGAAATGTCGCCGGGACGGTGCTGGCTGACGTTGAGGCCCACGCTCTGCAGATTGAGGCTCAGGTTCTCGTAGTCGGAGCTCGCGGTGGTGATCGGAAACGAGAAGGTGACAACCAACGTGTGCTCCCCGTCTGCATCCGCCGCGGTGAAGTGACCGTCTCCGATCGACTCGAGGGCATTTCCATCGAGCGTCATGCCGATCTCCAGATTGTCCCAACCCGCGGGGGCGGCGCTGGAAACGTCGATGGGGTCCACCGAGAAGTCGAGCTCCAGGTTCTTGCCAACGGCGTCGATGTCGAGCACCTGGGTCAGTTTGACGACGTCACCAGGAACCATCGAGTCCTTGTCGATGTCCCAGGTGTCGTTTGCCCTACCTGCCGATGCGTCCCTCCAGCCGTTCGTGGTGTCATCCACCAGGGCAATGTCCAGGTTGCCTGATTGGAGCTGACCCGCATTGACGCTGGTGCTGTCACTCCACAGCGCGTAGGTGCCGAAGCCCCCCATGAGAAGCACGATGCCGGTAGCGCCGGCAACAGAGCCCTTGATCATCTTGTTCATTGGATCCCCACCCAATTCGTAGAAGCCTCCGCCCCCGGAGGCATATGTGTTGACGCGGAGAACCTAGGAGCGAAGAAGGACGAACCGGGAGGGATCAGGGCGAAGATGGCCCGGGGATGATCTGTCTAGACCTCAAGGCTGACCGAACGGATGAGCGGAGCCACCTCGATCTGCGACAGAACTAGACTTGTGTGACTAATCGGTACAGCAATCTGTGGCAATGTGGTCAAAATCGATGCTGCGGATCGTGCTGAAAGGCCGTCCCGCGGCAGCGGTCACTGCCGATAGGGCTATAGGTCCTGTTCTGAGACTAGCCCGATCGGGCCGGGGCCGGCGGCCCCCAGGCCCGCACGCCAAGCACCTGATCTGCGAGCCCGGCGTGCTTTGCGTGCGGAACGGCGCCGGGTCGGCGGGCTCAGGACTTCGGCGTGCTCGAGCTGTTCAGCCAGTCGTCGAACCAGGGGTCGAGCACCTGGCCGCTCTCCTGGTCGAAGTGCCGGATGAAGTCGCTGCGACCGCGGCTGCTGTCGGCGTACTTCTCCGCGAAGCTCCGCAGCGCCCGGTCGAAGGTCTCCCTGCCGACCTTCTTGCGCAGCACACGCAGCAGGTTGGCGCTGCCGTAGGTCACGTTGCGCTGGCCGAAGTCGCGGGCGTTGTAGGCGCCGGGCGGGCCGTAGAGGTCGCGCCAGTACTGGTCGTTGCGGGCGAGCTCGCGACGCCAGAAGTACCACTTCTTCCAGTCGTGCTTCCCGGAGTACTTCGCCTGCATCCACGTGCCGACGCCCTCGCTCATCCAGAGGTCGCGCCAGTCGTTCGGGGTCACGGACGCGCCGTACCACGCCTGCGCGAGGCGGTGCACGACCTGCTCACGCACGTCGAACCCGCCGTAGCGGTAGTTCGAGCGCGAGAGCGTGATCAGCGTCTGCGTCTCCACCGAACCCTGGCCGGGCGTGACGATGACGCCGGCGGTGGAGAACGGGTAGGTGCCGAGCCGCTGCTCGAGGAAGGCGATCTCCTCGGGCATCTTCTTCAGCGGCTTGACGAGGTCCTCGCTGCCCTTGGGCACCCAGTAGCTGATCGGCAGGCCGTGCGGCCCCTCGTCGGTGATCCTCACGTAGGGACCGATGGCGACGGTGACGAGGTAGGACGCCATCGGGTGGTCGCTGCTGAAGTCGGTGATCGTGCGGCGCTTCGTCGCGGTCCGGTTGACCAGCTTGCCGTTGGAGACGCCGACGTACTTGCCGGGCACGTTGAGGTGCACCTTGTAGAGCGCCTTGTCGGACGGGTGGTCGTTGACCGGGTACCACGTGAAGGCGCCGAACGGCTTCTGCATCGTCCAGACCTGGCCGCGCGAGACGTTCCAGCCGAGGCCCGTGGTGTCGATCCGGCTGGTCGGCTCACCGACGGTCTTCGGCTTGCCGGCGTACTTCACCACGACGTCGTAGGGACCGCCCATCGCCAGTCCCGCGCCGGGGAGGGCAGGCAGTTCGACGCCGAGGTTCTTGCCGTCGTGCGAGTACTTCGCATCAAGACCGTTGACGGTCACCGAGGAGACCTGCATCCGCTTGTGCAGGTCGAGCTGGAACGACGTCGCACCCTTGTCGGTGCGCAGCCTCAGGGCCGCGGTGCCGACCAGCTT
>JBQCEF010000160.1:0-6149 GCA_051960495.1 Nocardioides sp.
AGGGCCACTCGGCGAGCGGGTGCTCGGCTCCCGACTCGTCGCGCACACGCATCCGGGCGTGCAGCGACGCCAGCCCGTCACTCGCGATCGTCGAGGCCGCGTCCGGCGAGGCGAGCCCGGCCTCGAGCAGGCGCCGGAAGTGGTTCAGGTAGCCCGAGCGCCACGCGGTCTCGTGCTCGGCCGCCCGCGCCCCGGTCGGGTCGACGCCCCGCAGGGCGTCCGCGACCACGGCCCGGCCGACCGCGGAGGTGCTCCGGCGCCCCTCGGCGTCCGCGGGGAAGACCAGTCCGTGCTGCTCGTCGGTCGTCATGGGCGACATCGTGCCCGATCACGGCGGCGTCATACGCCGCCCACGCGGGTCAGCCGGTGTAGTAGCGGTCGGCCACCTCGAGCGCCTCGTCGAGGATCGCGATCCCTTCACGCACCTCGTCGGCGGTCGTCGTGCACGGTGGTACGACGTGCAGCCGGTTTAAGTTCGTGAACGGCCACAGCCCCCGCTGCTTGCAGGCCGCCGCGAGCTCGCCCATCGGGGCCGCGTCCGCGCCGCCGGCGTTGTAGGGCACCAACGGTTCACGGGTCTCCCGGTCGCGGACGAGCTCCAGCGCCCAGAACACGCCGAGCCCGCGGACCTCGCCGACGCTCGGGTGGTTCTCGGCGAGCTTCGCCAGCGCCTGGCCGATCACGTCGGTGCCCAGGTCGCGCGCGTGCTCGATGATCCGCTCCTCGCGCATGATCGTCATCGACGCCACGGCCGACGCGCACGCGAGCGGGTGCCCGGAGTAGGTCAGCCCGCCCGGGTAGGCGCGGTTGTCGAAGGTCGCGGCGACCGCGTCGGAGATCAGCACGCCGCCCAGCGGGACGTAGCCGGAGTTCACGCCCTTCGCGAAGGTGATCAGGTCGGGCGTCACGCCCCAGTGGTCCACCGCGAACCACTCGCCGCAGCGGCCGAACCCGGCCATCACCTCGTCGGCGATCATCACGATGCCGTGCTCGTCGCAGATCTCGCGGACGCCCTGCAGGTAGCCGGGCGGCGGGACCAGGATCCCGTTGGTGCCCACGACGGTCTCGAGCACGACCGCGGCCACCGTCGACGGACCCTCGACCATCAGGGTCTCGCGCAGGTGCTGCAGCGCGCGGGCGGCCTCCTCCTCCTCGGTCTGCGCGTGGAACGCCGACCGGTACGGGTAGGGGCCCCAGAAGTGCACCACCCCGGGCATGCCCGGCTCGGAGCCCCACCGGCGCGGGTCGCCGGTGAGCATGATCGCGCCGGAGGTGGCGCCGTGGTAGCTGCGGTAGTGCGCGAGCACCTTGTTGCGGCCGGTGTGCAGCCGCGCCATCCGGATCGCGTGCTCGTTGGCGTCGGCCCCGCCGTTGGTGAAGAAGACCTTGTTCAGGCTGCCCGGTGCCAGCTCGGCGAGCATCCGGGCCGCCTCGGAGCGCATGTCGTTGGCGAACGACGGAGCGATCGTGCACTGCCGCCCGGCGTACTCCTGGATCGCCTCGACGAGCCGCGGGTGCTGGTAGCCGATGTTGACGTTGACCAGCTGCGAGGAGAAGTCGAGGTACCTCTTGCCCGCGTAGTCGGTGAAGTAGGACCCGTGCGCGTCCGCGATCGGCAGCGGGTCGATCTGCGCCTGCGCCGACCAGGAGTGGAAGACGTGGGCGCGGTCGTCGCGACGGACCTGCTCCTCGCTGATCCCCTGCGGCAGCACGCTTCCGGCGCCCGCGCCGGTGCTCGTGCCGGTGCTCGCCCCGGTGCTCATCGGGTCCTCGGGAAGCCGAGGTCGACGCTGGACGTCGCCGGGTCGGGCCATCGGGAGGTGACCACCTTGCCGCGGGTGTAGAAGTTGATGCCCTCGGGTCCGTACATGTGCTGGTCGCCGAACAGCGAGCTCTTCCAGCCGCCGAAGGAGTAGTAGGACACCGGCACCGGGATCGGCACGTTGATGCCGACCATGCCGACCTCCACGTCGAAACCGAAGGCACGGGCCGCGCCGCCGTCGCGGGTGAAGATCGCGGTGCCGTTGGCGAACTCGTTGGCGTTGATCAGCTTCACGGCTTCGTCGTACGTCGACACGCGGACCACGCACAGCACCGGGCCGAAGATCTCGTCGGTGTAGACGGTCATGTCGGGGGTGACGTCGTCGAGCAGCGTGGTGCCGAGGAAGAAGCCGTCGGCAGGTACGTCGGCCTCGCGACCGTCGACGACCACCCGTGCCCCGGCCTCGGACCCGGCCGCGATGTAGCCGGCCACCTTGTCGCGGTGCTCGCCGGTGATCAGCGGTCCCATGTCGACGCCCTCGTCGGCGCCGTTGCCGATGCGCAGCTTCGGCAGGCGTGCCGCGATCGCGTCCACCAGCGGGTCGGCGACGTGACCGACCGCGACCGTCACAGAAATCGCCATGCAGCGCTCACCGGCCGCGCCGTAGGCAGCCGAGACGGCGGCGTCCGCGGCCATGTCGATGTCCGCGTCGGGCAGCACGACCATGTGGTTCTTCGCGCCGCCGAGCGCCTGGACCCGCTTGCCGTTCTTGGTGCCGGTCTCGTAGATGTAGCGCGCGATCGGGGTCGACCCGACGAAGCTGACCGCGGCGACGTCGGGGTGCTCGAGCAGGCCGTCGACCGCCTCCTTGTCGCCGTGCAGCACCGTGAAGACGCCGTCGGGAAGTCCGGCCTCCTTCCACAGCTCGGCGAGGAACAGCGACGCGGACGGGTCCTTCTCGCTCGGCTTGAGGATGAACGCGTTGCCGGTGGCGATCGCGTTGGCGCACATCCACAGCGGCACCATCGCGGGGAAGTTGAACGGGGTGATCCCGGCGACGACGCCGAGCGGCTGGCGGATCGAGTAGACGTCCACGCCGGTGCCGGCCTGCTCGGAGAACCCGCCCTTCATCAGGTGCGGGACGCCGGTGGCGAACTCGACGTTCTCCAGCCCGCGGGCGATCTCACCGGCCGCGTCGGCGAGGACCTTGCCGTGTTCGGCGGTGATGATCGCCGCGAGCTCGTCGCTGCGTGCGTGCAGCAGCTCGCGGAACGCGAACAGGACGCCGGTGCGCTTCGACAGCGAGGCGGTGCGCCACTCCTTGGCGGCGGCGACGGCGCTCGCCACGGCCTGCTTGAGGTCGTCGGCGCCGGCGAGGTCGACCTCGCCGGTCTGCTCGCCGGTGGCCGGGTTGTAGACCGGGGAGGTGCGCCCGGAGGTGCCGGGGGCGGGCCGTCCGTCGATCCAGTGCGAGATGCGCGTCGTCATGGCAGCAGCGTAGGTGCGTTTGGAACTGGCACAAAGGATCTTCTGTTACGTTACAAAGCATGCGCGCGCTGCTGTCCGCCGTCGAGGAGCGGCTCCAGAACGCCACCGCCCGCGGCCTGGCCGCCGCCGTGAGCCGTGCAGTCGGCGACGGGGCGCTCCCCCCCGGGACGAAGTTGCCTCCGATCCGGGTGGTCGCGGCCGAGCTCGCGCTCTCCCCCACCACCGTGTCCGCGGCCTGGGCACAGCTGGCGCGCTCCGGCGTGGTCCGGGCGGACGGTCGGCGTGGCACCACGGTCCTCGACACCGCCGGGTCCGGGGCGGAGCGGTACCGCCGCGCGCTGGACCGCCCCGCGGCGCTGGCGCTGGACCTCTCCACCGGGGTGCCCGACGAGACCCTGCTCCCCACGCTGGGCGACGTGCTCGCGCAGCTGGACCGCGCCGGCTCGCCCACCAGCTATCTGGAGGACCCGGTGGTCCCCGAGCTGGCGGAGCTGCTGCGCGAGCGGTGGCCCTACCCGCCGTCGGCGCTGACGGTCGTCGACGGCGCGATGGACGGGCTCGACCTGGTGACCAGGACCGCGCTTCGCGTCGGCGACCGGGTCGTCGTGGAGCACCCGTGCTTCCCGCCGTTCCTGGACCTCCTCGAGGCGCTGTCGGTCGACGTGGTCGGCGTCCCGCTCGACGACGACGGACTCGACCCGGCAGCGCTCGCCGAGGCCCTCGACGCGGGTCCCGTCGCGGCGCTGGTCCTGCAGCCGCGTGCCCAGAACCCGACCGGCGTGACCATGAGCCGCCGCCGGGCCGAGGAGGTGGCGCAGCTGCTCGCTGCCGGTCGCACCGTGGTCATCGAGGACGACTCCGTCGACGGGCTCTCGGCCAGCGCCCCGCTCAGCCTCGGCGAGTGGCTGCCGCACCGCACCGTCCACCTCCGCAGCTTCTCCAAGTCCTACGGGCCCGATCTCCGGCTGGCAGCGATGAGCGGGCCGGCGGAGCTGATGCGGGCCGTCGACGCGCGCCGGCACCTCGGCCAGGGCTGGAGCAGCCGGCTGCTGCAGCGGATCCTGCTCGGCCTGCTCACCGAGCCGACCGCGGTCGCACAGGTGGCCGACGCCCGCGAGGAGTACGCCGAGCGGCGGCGCCGGCTCATCAACGGTCTGGCCGGCCACGGGGTCGACGTGCCCGGCAGCGAGGGCCTCAACGTGTGGGTCCCCGTCGACGACGAGACCGCCGCGGTCGCCCGGCTGGCCGGGCAGGGCATCGGGGTCAGCGCGGGCGCACCGTTCGCCGTGCTGCCGTCGCCGCCCGGCAACGGGCCACGGGGTCACATCCGGGTGACCTCCGGGCTGGTCCGCGACGGGTTCGACGGGCTCGCCGCGAAGATCGCGGAGGCCGCCCAGACCGTGAGCCGGGGGGCGCGGACGCGCTGACGAACCGGCGGCGCACTCGCGCAGCCCCGTCAGCCCCAGATCTCGGGATCCACCTCCTCGATCGTCGGGTCGGGCACGCGGCGCGGCCGTGGTCGGCGGCTCGGCCGGTCATGCGGGGACCGACGTCGCTCCGTCCGCGCGGCGCGCGGCAGCACGGCGTCGTCTTGGGCCGCGCGACGCTCCACGACCACGCGCAGCGCCCGCCGCAGCAGGGTGGCCATGCGCTCGGCGTGGTCGATCTCGTGGTCGCAGCCCAGGTCGTCGCGACCGACCTCGCGGGCACCGCCGTCGCGCAGCGACGGTTCCGCGGCGGCGCGCTCCCCGGCCAGCTCGTCGCGCAGCTCGCGCCAGGAGGCGGCGAGCCCCTCCTGCTCGGCGATCAGCGCCAGGATCAGCTCCACGTCGTGGCCGCAGATGCTCGCCGCCAGCTCCGGGGTCACCGACCCGGTGGTCTCGGCCTCGAGCTGGCCCAGGACCGCGGCGGCCACGGCCCGGCCGGTCGGCACGGCCGGCTCGGCCGGCTCGGCGTCCTCGCCCGGGTGGTCCTCGACCTCGACCTCGGCGTCAGCCAGCAGCGGGCGCCCCCCGACCCGCGCCTGCAGGTCGCCGGAGACCTCCTCCACAGCACTGGACATCAGCGACACCATCGCCCGCAGCTGCTCGGGCGCGAACGGCCACGCGGGCAGCTGCAGGTCGGCGAGGATGCAGTCGCCGACGAGCCGGAACTTCACGTGGCGGACGTCCCGGTTGAGCACGTTGACCTCGAACGCGGCCCGCTCGGCGTCCTGCACGTCGGTGGCCACGCAGGCGAACATCTCCACCACCGGCACGGTCTCGCAGACCCGGACGAACAGCGCGGTGCTGCCGAGGTCGATCGGAATGTCACCGTCGTCGTCATGACGTGGCGGGTGGCCGAAGTAGGGGGTCAGGGCTGCGTCCACCAGGGCGGTGAGCTCCTCGTGCCCGCCGTGCGGGAACGTCGCCGGCGCCTCGTCGGCCCGGGCACGTTCGGCCGCGCCGGGCTCGTGCGGCGCGGCCACGCCTCCGTCCGCGGACAGCAGCGCCGGGTGCACCACGCCGAAGACCTCGCGCAGCGCCCGGCACGACATCACCGCGAGTCGGTCGGCCTGCTGCTGGGGGAGGTCGAGGTGGAAGTTGAGCGACCCGGCATCGGGCTCGTCGTCGATGCCGTACGTCGGTGCGTCGTACCCGAACGCCAGCAGGGCGCGTTCCCCCGCCTCGTCCAGCTCGTAAGGCGCCGCCAGCACGTGGTTGCCGGCCACCTCCGCCCGCAGCATCTGCTCCCCCCACGCGCAGAACTGCACGTAGGGCGCCGCTCCGCCTTCGGGCTTGTGACCGACGAGCACGTCGACGACCAGCACGTCGTCTGTCTCCAGCTCCGCCAGCCGGTCGGCCAGCCCCGCCTGGAACTGCCGCCACGCCTGCGCCGTCGCGTCATCCATGCCTGCCTC
>JBQCEF010000161.1:0-4996 GCA_051960495.1 Nocardioides sp.
ACCGCTCGCGGATCTCACCGGCGAGCCGGTGCAGCGTGTGGCCCTCGGGCATGCCTACTGGCCGTGGCCCAGACCGTGACCGAGCGCCGACTCGGGCAGCGGAGGAAGGTTCGCGCTCTTCTCGTAGTCGGCGAGCATGGCGATCCGGCGGTCGTGGCGCTCCTCCCCCGAGTAGGGCGTGGTGAGGAAGACGTCGACGAAGTGCGTCATGTCGTCCACGGTGTGCATCCGACCGCCGACGGCGACCACGTTGGCGTCGTTGTGCTGGCGGGCCAGGGCGGCGGTCTCCTCGCTCCACGCCAGCGCGGCTCGCACCCCCTTGACCTTGTTGGCGGCGATCTGCTCGCCGTTCCCCGAGCCGCCGATCACGACTCCGAGGCTGTCCAGACCGTCCTGCCGGTCCGCCGCGACCGCCTCGGCGGCGCGCAGGCAGAACACCGGGTAGTCGTCGAGGGCGTCGTAGACGAACGGGCCGTGGTCGACGGCCTCGTAGCCGTGGTCGGCGAGCCAGTTGAGCAGGTGCTCCTTGAGCTCGAGGCCGGCGTGGTCGGAGCCGAGGTGAACGCGCATGCGGGGATTCTTCCACCCCCCGGGCGGGGTCGCCCCCGGTGGTCGCGCGCATGCCGGCGCACGTCCGAGCCCGGCACCCCAAAATGAGGTAGGTCCCCCTTACTCCCGGAGCCGTCGCCGCCCTCCTGCCTACGGTCGAACCCCGGCCGACCGCTGGGGCAGTGCTGGGTTTCGGGGGGCATCGAAGGGCACGCCATGGCATGGAACCGTCTTTCCCTGCGGAGGACACGGGTCGGCGCAATCGTCAGCGCAGCGGCGCTGACAGCCGGAGGCCTCACCGTGATGTCGGTGCAACCGGCCGCCGCAGCACCCTGTGACCCACCCATCGCGAACCCGGTGGCCTGCGAGAACACCAAACCGGGCAACCCCGAGAGCGAGTGGGGCGTGTCCGGCTCCGGCAGCGCCTCGATCCAGGGCTTCGCCACGGACATCAGCGTCGACCAGGGTCAGACCGTTGCCTTCAAGGTCGACACCACCGCCTCGTCGTACCGCCTCGACATCTACCGGATGGGCTTCTACGGCGGTAGCGGTGCGCGCAAGATCACCACCGTCCAGCCCACCGACGTGCGCAACCAGCCCAACTGCCTGACCCAGTCGACGACGGGACTCGTCGACTGCGGCAACTGGACGCAGAGCGCCTCGTGGAACGTCCCGAGCGACGCCGTGTCCGGCATCTACTTCGCCAAGCTCGTGCGCACGGACTCCACGGCCGGCTCGAGCCACGTGTTCTTCGTGGTGCGCGACGACGACGGCGGGTCCGGGATGCTCTTCCAGACCTCCGACACCACGTGGCAGGCCTACAACCAGTACGGCGGCAACAGCCTCTACACCGGTTCTCCGGCCGGACGGGCCTACAAGGTGAGCTACAACCGCCCGTTCACGACCCGTGCCAACAGCCCCGAGGACTGGGTCTTCAACTCGGAGTACCCGATGGTGCGCTGGCTCGAGTCGAACGGCTACGACGTGAGCTACACCACCGGCGTCGACACCGACCGGCGAGGTGCCGAGCTGCTCGAGCACGACGTCTTCCTCTCGGTGGGGCACGACGAGTACTGGTCGGGACAGCAGCGGGCGAACGTGGAGGCGGCACGTGCCGCCGGCGTGCACCTCGCCTTCTTCAGCGGGAACGAGATCTTCTGGAAGACGCGGTGGGAGAACAGCATCGACGCGTCGGGAGCCCCGTACCGCACGTTGGTGAGCTACAAGGAGACACACGCGGACGCGATCATCGACCCCACGAGCGCGTGGACCGGGACCTGGCGCGACCCGAGGTTCAGTCCACCCAAGGACGGTGGTCGGCCCGAGAACGCCCTCAGCGGCCAGATCTTCATGGTGAACTGCTGCGACACCGACATGGTGGTCGGCAGCGCCGACGGCAAGATGCGCTTCTGGCGCAACACCAGGGTCGCCAACCTGGCCGCGGGGGCGACGACCACCGTCGGCAGCAACGTGATCGGGTACGAGTGGGACGAGGACCTCGACAACGGGTCCAGGCCGGCGGGGGCGTTCCGCGTCTCGCAGACCGCGAGCTCCGGCGAGGTCCTGCAGGACTACGGAAGCACCTACGCCAACGGCGCGGCGACCCACTCCATGACGATGTACCGGGCCCCGAGCGGCGCGCTCGTGTTCGGCGCGGGGACCATCCAGTGGCCGTGGGCGCTCGACAGCAACCATGACCGAGGCTCCGCGGCTCCGGACGCCGCTGCCCAGCAGGCGACGGTGAACCTGCTCGCCGACATGGGCCAGCAACCGGCGACACTCCGGACGGGCCTGACGACGGCCACCGCCTCGAGCGACACGACCGCCCCGGCCTCGACGATCACGGCTCCGGCCAACAACGCGACGGTGCCCGCCGGGAGCCTGACCGTGACCGGCACGGCTACGGACACCGGCGGCGGCCGCGTGGGCGGTGTCGAAGTCTCCACCGACGACGGGACGACCTGGCACCGCGCCAACGGCCGGGACTCGTGGAGCTACACGTTCACGCCCTCGTCGGGAACCTACAAGATCCGCAGCCGGGCGACGGACGACAGCGCCAACATCGAGGCTCCCGGCGCCGGGATCACGGTGACCGTCGGCTCGGGCTCGAGTGGCACCTGCCCGTGCACCATCTGGCCGAGCACAGCCACCCCGGCCGCAACGGACCCCGACACCAATTCAGTCGAGCTCGGAGTGAAGTTCCGCGCATCGTCGGACGGGCTGATCACCGGCATCCGCTACTACAAGCCGAGCGCGGCGACCGGGACCCACGTCGGCACCCTGTGGACCGGCACCGGCACCAAGCTCGCCACCGCGTCGTTCACCAACGAGACGGCGAGCGGCTGGCAGGAGGCCGGCTTTGCGAGTCCGGTGGCGATCAAGACAGGGACGACCTACGTGGCCTCGTACTTCGCCCCGTCGCGATACGCGGTCAGCAGCGGCTACTTCGCCTCCGCGGCGACCGTCAACGGCCCGCTGACGGCCCTGCGGGACGGCACCGACGGCGGAAACGGCGTCTACCGCTACGGCAGTGCGGCCGGCTCCTTCCCGAACAGCACCTACAACAGCGAGAACTACTGGGTCGACGTCGTCTTCACCACCGCCGCGGACAACACGAAGCCGACCGTCACCGACCGCACACCTGCGGCCAACGCCACGAATGTCGGCGTGGGCGTCGCCCCGACCGCGACGTTCAGCGAGGCCGTGCAGCAGTCCACGATCAGCTTCGAGCTGCGCAACCCCGCCAACACTCTGATCGCGGCGACGACGAGCTATGACTCGGCGACGCGGACCGCCACGCTCACCCCGAACGCCGCACTCACCGCGTCGACCACCTACACCGCCCGGGTATCGGGGGCCACCGACGCCTCCGGCAACGCGATGGACCCCGTGAGCTGGACCTTCACCACAGCAGCGGCGGACACGACCAAACCGACGATCACGTCCCGGGTGCCCGCTCCGGGCGCGACCGGCGTCTCGTCGGGCACCAAGGTCAGCGCGGTCTTCGACGAGCCGGTCCAGCAGTCAACGATCAGCTTCGAGCTGCGCAACCCGTCGAACACGCTGGTCGCCGGCTCCACGGCCTACGACTCCGCGACCCGCACGGCCACGCTCACCCCGAGCGCTGCTCTGGCGGCCTCGACCACCTACACGGCCCGAGTCTCCGGAGCCACCGACCCCTCCGGGAACGTGATGGACCCGGTCAGCTGGAGCTTCACGACGGGGGCGAGCGCCAACAACTGCCCGTGCTCGATCTGGCCGGCCACCGCGACGCCGGACCGTACCGACCCGGACCGCGACCCCGTGGAAGTCGGTGTGCGCTTCCGGTCCAACACCAACGGGATGGTGACGGGGATCCGCTTCTACAAGCCGGTCGAGTCCACCGGCACGCACGTCGGCAGCCTCTGGTCCAACACGGGCACGCGCCTGGGATCGGTCACCTTCACCAACGAGAGTGCGAGCGGCTGGCAGCAGGCCAGCTTCGCATCGCCCATCCCGGTGACTGCGAACACCACGTACGTCGCGTCCTACTTCACCCCGTCGCGCTACGCCGTCTCCTCCAGCTACTTCACGACCGCCACGACGCGGGGACCGCTGACCGCACTCCAGGACGGCACCGACGGGGCCAACGGCGTCTACCGCTACACCTCGACGGCGGGGGCCTTCCCCAACCAGACGTTCCGGAGTGAGAACTACTGGGTCGACGTGGTGTTCGAGGACACCGACACCGCCAAACCGACGGTGACCGACCGCACCCCCGCGGCCAACGCCACGAATGTCGGCGTGGGCGTCGCCCCGACGGCGACGTTCAACGAGGCCGTCCAGCAGTCCTCGATCACGTTCGAGCTACGCGACCCGTCGGTGAACCCGGTGCCGGCCACGGTCAGCTACGCCGCGGCGACCCGTACGGCGAAGCTCACCCCCACCACTCCCCTGGCCGCCTCGACCACCTACACGGCGAGGGTCGCGGGAGCGACCGACGCCGCCGGCAACGTCATGGACCCCGTCACCTGGACGTTCACCACCGGCGTCGCCGACAACACGAAGCCGACCCTGACGTCGCGGTCCCCCGCCCCCAACGCGACGAACGTGTCCCTGGGATCGACGGTGACCGCGGTGTTCGACGAGTCGGTCCAGCAGTCGACGATCAGCTTCGAGCTGCGCAACCCGTCCGCCAACCTCGTGGCGAGCACCTTCGGCTACGACTCCGCGACCCGCACCGCGACCCTCACCCCGAGCAGCCCCCTGACCGCCTCCACCACCTACACGGCGAGGGTCGCGGGAGCCGCCGACACCTCGGGCAACGTGATGGACCCGGTGACCTGGACCTTCACCACCGGCGCCAGCTCGCTCAACTGCCCGTGCACGATCTGGCCGAGCACAGCCACCCCGGCCGCAACGGACGCCGACACGACCTCCGTCGAGCTCGGCGTGAAGTTCCGCAGCT
>JBQCEF010000162.1:0-5859 GCA_051960495.1 Nocardioides sp.
CGAATCATGGCGTCCAGTCTCGGTGCGGGGCCCGCGGCGTCCGGGCGGTGGTTCGTGCGGGTGAGACGGCCCGGGGTCGGTAGGTTGAGGGACGTGCGCAGCCAACTGCCCATTTTTCCGCTCAACACGGTGCTGTTCCCGGGCGTCACGGTGCCGCTGCACGTGTTCGAGGACCGCTACCGGGCGCTGGTGCACCACCTGCTCACGATCGCGGACAAGTCGCAGCGGCTGTTCGGCATCGTCGCGATCCGCGAGGGCTACGAGGTCGGCACGCACGGCGTGCAGTCGGTGCACCGGGTGGGCTGCGTGGTGCAGATGACCTCCGTCGAGCCCTACCCCGACGGGCGGTTCGACATCGAGGTGGTGGGCCGTCGCCGGCTGCGCCTCGACGGCCTGGACACCTCGGGCGCCTACCTGGTCGGCGACGTGGAGAGCGTGGCGGAGCCCCCGGACACCAGCCCCACAGCCATGGAGGAGGCCCGGCGCGCGCAGGAGACGTTCACCCGCTACCGGCGCCAGCTCTCGGACCTGCGCGGCGACGAGGTGCTCGACGGGAACCTGCCCCAGGACCCGGAGTACCTCTCCTACAGCCTCTCCGCCACCTGCCTGCTCACGCTGTCCGAGCGGCAGGCGCTGCTGGAGGCGCCGACGGCGGTCGAGCGGCTGGTCATGCTGCGGCACACGCTGCGTGAGGAGATGCGCGCCATGCAGGCGATCCCGTCCCTGCCCGCGACCGAGGTGGCCCGGACCGCCTGGTCCCCCAACTGAGTCGCGAGAGACGACGGAGGCAGCCGCCGTATGGCGAAGAAGTCCGGCTCGGGCGGCACGCCCGCCACTGCGGCGCTGACCCGTGCCCGGGTGTCGTTCACGGTCCACACCTACGACCACGACCCGGCCGCGTCCTCGTTCGGGCTGGAGGCCGCCGAAGCCCTCGGGCTCGACCCGGCCCGGGTCTACAAGACGCTGCTCGCCTCGGTCGAGGGCGCCCCCGGCCCAGGAGGGTCCCCGCGGCTGGTCGTCGGGATCGTGCCGGTCTCGGGCCAGCTGGACCTCAAGGCGCTCGCGGCCGCGGTCGGGGCCAAGAAGGCGACGATGGCCGACCCGTCGGACGCCGAGCGGGTGACCGGCTACGTGGTCGGCGGGATCTCGCCGATCGGGCAGAAGAAGGCGCTGCCGACCGTGGTGGACAGCTCCGCCGCGCAGCATCCGACGATCTTCGTCTCCGGCGGCCGGCGTGGCATGGACCTCGAGCTCGCCCCGGCGGACCTGGTCGCGGTCACGAAGGCGTCGTACGCCCCGATCGGCCGCTGAGCGGCGTGAGAAGGCGCCTGGTCGGCGTCAGTCGGTGCTGAGCCGCAGCAGGCCGTGCTGCACTCCGTCGGCCTGCCAGGCGCTGAGCCCGAGCGCGCGCAGCGGCGCGAGGTTGGCCGACGCCTCCGCGTCACCGTCGGTGAGCGCGTCCAGCCAGCCGTTCACGTCGAAGTCGACGTAGAGCGCCGAGGACGCCCGGCCGGCCTCCGGCACGACGGCGGTGAACGTCTCCGAGTCGCCGAGGTCGCCGTCGGCCGCGGCCAGCTTCTCGACGTAGTCGGGGTCCAGCCCGACCACGAGCAGCCCGTCGTCGTTGCGGACCGCGACGTCGTCCGGCCCGACGCCCACGAGCCCGAGGACCCGGTCGAGCACGGCCCGGCTCGCCTTCGCGTCACCGCTGACCCGCAAGGCGACAGGGGCGGTGGGCACGTCGTACGAACGTTCCATCGCCCCGAGGTCCGCCGAGGCGTCCACCGACAGGCTGAAGCCGTCCCCGAGGAGCGTCTCGACGTCCTCCGGCAGCGCCAGCCCGGTGTCGGACTCCACGCCCGTCCAGAACTCGTCGACCGACTCCCCCGCGCTCAGCACGGCCCCGATCGAGTCGAGGTACCCCTGTAGCCAGCCCGGCCGCAGCGACAGCGTCATCGCGGCCGCGGTGGTGTCCGGCAACGTCTCCAGCGAGGGGCCGGTCGGACCGTCGACGGTGGCGCCGGCGGGCAGCCCGGCCGCCGCGACCTCCGCCTCGACACTGCCGTCGTGGAACCGCACCACGGCGGCCAGGCCCTCGAAGTCCTTCCACAGGCCGCGCATCCGCTCGCCGACCTTGCCCGCCCCCGGGACGCCGCCCAGCTCGTCGCCGAGCTCGGTCATCCGCTGCGGGGCGTCCGGGGTGACGTAGGCCGTCAGGAAGCCGGGGTCGCCCACGCGCTCCATCCACGTCGAGTACGCCGGGTCGTCCTCGAGCGGAGCGGCCTCGGCGGCCCGGGCCATCGCGTCGGCATCGTCCTGGTGCTCTGTGACGAGCATGTAGTCGCCCACGAACGCGACCCCGGCCGGCTCGTCGGCGCCGTCGGACGCCGTGGCGCCGTCGGTCCCGTCGCCGCACGCCTGCAGCGCCTCGACGCCGGCCGCGGCCGCCTCCCGGTCGCTGACCTGGACGGCGAGGAGCGGCGCCAGCGGCGTGGTGTCGTCCGGCACGGCGGCCAGCGCCATCCGGTCGCCGAGCCAGGGCTCCACGTCGCGGCCGTAGTCGACGCCGGGGCAGCCGTCCTGCTCCTGGATCTGCTCGAACACCCAGCGGCGCAGGTCGTCGCGCACACCGAGGTCGAAGGTGTCGGCCAGGGCCGGGAACTTCTTCAGCGTCCGCAGCGCCTCGATCTTCTGGCCGGCGGACGGGTCGAGGTCGATGCTCACGTAGGCCACCGCGATCGACGGCACGGCGGAGGCCGGGCCGCTTCCGCCCCCGACGAGCTGGGCGACGCCCCACGCCCCGGCGCCGGCGGCGACCAGGACCGCGGCAGCGCCGGCGGCCACCACGCCCCAGCGGCGCGCCGGGCGAGCGGTGTCTTCGGGCGCCACCGGACCGCCGAGGTACTCCGGCTCGCCGTCGTGCGTTGCGGGCGGGAACTGGTCGGTCATGGCACACCTTCGTCGACGTCGCGCGGTGTGCCCAGGCTAGTGCCGCGGTTGCTCCGAGGGGGCGGCTTCGGCGGAGATGCCGGACGGCTCGGCCGGCTCCGGCGGCGGCGACCAGAGCACGAACAGCGCCCCGGCCAGCACCGCGATCGGCCACACCAGGTAGCCGGCGGTCGCGCTCAGCGCCAGCTGGGTCGGCACCTTGGCCCCGACCGCGACCGTGCCCGCGACGGCGCCCGGGTCGGCGGGGCCGATCCAGCGCCCCAGCAGGCTCATCAGGCCGGCGGCGACCCCGGACCCGACGAGCAGGAGCACTGCCGTGAGCAGGAAGTCGCGCGAGCGCCACCAGGTGAGGAGGCTGCCCGATAGCACGCCCAGGACGGCCGCGACGACGACGTACCAGCCGTCGGTGGCGAACCGCTTCGCGAGCTGCACCTCGCCCATCCCGAGCCCGCCGCCGGGCTGCTTGGTGAACACCGCCGGGTCGACGAGCAGCCACCAGACCACGGCGCCCAGAACGCCGAGCACGACGTAGGTCCCGAGCACCCACAGCACGTCGCGAGCAGCGCCACCGCGGCCACGGGCAGGCTCGCCGACGGCCGCCGTCTGCTCGAGGACGGCGCGGCCGGTCATGCCCCCACGAGGCAGTGCGGGCCCAGCAGGGCCTTCAGGTCGGCGAACAGCGCCGGGGTCGGCGTGACCCGCAGCCGGTCGTCGAGCTTCATCACCGTGGTCGTCGTCTTGGTCATCAACCGCAACCGTACTTCGGTCACCCCCGGATGCGTGCCGAGCACCTCCTTGAGCTGCTCCACCACGGGGCCGGTGCACCGGGTCGACGGCAGCGAGATCACGACCGGTCCGGACGGCCCGTCGGCCAGGTCGGGGACGCTGACCTCCTGGCCGTGCAGCTCCGGCTGGTCCTTCGACCGCGAGAGCCGGCCCTTGATCGTGATGATCGCGTCCTCGACGAGCAGCGTGCTCGCGAGCTGATAGGCGCTCGGGAACAGCAGCACGTCGAGGGCACCCTCGAGGTCCTCCAGGGTCACCATCGCCCAGGCGTCACCGCGCTTGGTGATCTTGCGCTTCACCGAGGTGACCAGGCCCGAGATCGTCACCGTCGAGCCGTCGGGCCGGTCCTCGTCGAGGAGCAGCTGGCCGATCGTGCAGTCGCTGCCGTTGGCCAGGACGTGCTCGAGGCCCAGCAGCGGGTGGTCGGAGACGTAGAGCCCGAGCATCTCGCGCTCGTGCCCCAGCAGCGTCATCTTGTCCCACTCGTCGATGTCGGGCAGCGCGATGCTGACCCCGAAGCCACCCGAGTCGTCGTCCAGGCCGCCGAACAGCGAGTCCTGGCCGATCGCCTGGTTGCGCTTGATGTCGGCGAACTGGTCGACGGCCTGCTCGTGCACGGCGACCAGGGCGCGCCGCTTGTGCTTCATGTCGTCGAAGGCGCCGGCCTTGATCAGCGAGTCGATCACCCGCTTGCTGCACACCTGCGCCGGGACCTTCTCCAAGAAGTCGTTGAAGTCGACGAACCGGCCCTTCTCGGTCCGCGCGCTGATGATGCCGTCGACGACGTTGCCGCCGACGTTGCGGATCGCGCTCAGGCCGAAGCGGATGTCGCGCCCGACCGGGGTGAAGTTGAACGCGGACTCGTTGACGTCGGGCGGCAGCACCTGGATCTTCATCCGGCGGCACTCGTTGAGGTAGACCGCCATCTTGTCCTTGTCGTCCTTCACCGAGGTGAGGAGCGCGGCCATGTACTCGGCCGGGTAGTTGGCCTTGAGGTAGGCGGTCCAGTAGGTGATGACGCCGTACGCCGCCGAGTGCGACTTGTTGAACGCGTAGTCGGAGAACGGCAGCAGCACCGCCCACAGCGTGTCGATCGCGTCCTGGGGGAACCCGCGCTCGAGCATGCCGGACTGGAAGCCGGCGTACTGCTTGTCGAGCTCCTCCTTCTTCTTCTTGCCCATCGCGCGGCGCAGGTTGTCCGCGGCGCCCAAGGTGAACCCGGCGAGCACCTGCGCGATCGCCATCACCTGCTCCTGGTAGACGATCAGGCCGTAGGTCTCCCCCAGCACCGGCTCGAGCGCCTCGGCCAGCGCCGGGTGGATCGGCTCGATGGGCTCGCGGCCGTTCTTGCGGCGGGCGTACTTGTTGTGCGAGTCCGCGCCCATCGGGCCGGGCCGGTACAACGCGCTGACCGCGGTGATGTCGGCGAACTTGTCGGGCTGCATGGACCGCAGCAGCGCGCGCATGCCGCCGCCATCTAGCTGGAACACGCCGAGCGTGTCGCCGCGGCCCATCAGCTCGTAGGTGGCGAGGTCGTCGAACGGGAGCTCCTCCAGCACGATCGTCTCGCCGCGGTTGACCGCCACGTTCTCGACCGCGTCCTGGAGCGTGTGGAGGTTGCTCAGCCCCAGGAAGTCCATCTTCACCAGGCCGAGCGACTCGCACATCGGGTAGTCGAACTGCGTGATCACCACGCCGTCCGAGGGCCGCGCCATGATCGGCACGATGTCGATCAGCGGCTCGCTGGACATGATCACGCCCGCCGCGTGCACGCCCCAGTTGCGGATCTGGCCCTCGAGGCCGACCGCGGTCTCGTAGATCGTGCGCACGTCGACGTCGGACTCGTGCAGCGCACGGAACTCGCCGCCCTCGGAGTAGCGCTTGTGCTCGGGGTTGAACAGCTCCTTGAGCGGGACACCCTTGCCCATCACGTCGGCGGGCAGCGCCTTGGTGATCCGGTCGGAGATCGCGAAGCCGTGGTCGAGCACGCGCGCGGCGTCCTTGATCGCCGCCTTGGCCTTCAGCCGTCCGAACGTCGCGATCTGGGCGACCCGGTCGGCGCCGTACTTCTCGGTGACGTAGCGGATCACCTCGCCGCGCCGGTGGTCGTCGAAGTCGATGTCG
>JBQCEF010000163.1:0-2771 GCA_051960495.1 Nocardioides sp.
ACTGGATCCCGAACCAGATCAGCACCGCTGCCGCCAGGATCTGGCCGCCGAGCTTGGTCAGCGCGTCGAGCTCGATGAGGTCGTCGAGGACGCCGAGCAGGCAGATCATCGCGCCGGCGATCAGCACCACGCCGGCGTCGCGGAACACCTGCTCGTTGCTGGCCAGCGACAGGAACGGCAGCTGCGAGGCGACGAGGTAGGCCGCCACCAGGCCGCCGAGCATCGCCACGCCCCCGAAGTAGGGGATCGGCACCGCGTGCACGTCGCGGTCGCGGACCTGGGCCACCGCCCCGGTGCGCAGCGCCACCTCCCGGGCCAGGACGCCCAGCAGGTAGGTCACGGTGCCCGCGACCAGGAAGACGGTGAGGTACTCGCGCACGGGCGGCCGGCTATCCCTCGTCCACGATCTCGGCGCCGAGCGGGGCGACGATCTGGTTGAGACGCACCAGCGGGACGGCGCCGAGGCGCAGGATCCTGCCGGTGTCACCGGTGACGTCCACGATCGTCGAGGCCTCCGCACCGGGCGACCGCCCGGCGTCCAGCAGCACCTCGACCGACTCCCCCAGCATCTCCTCGGCGGCGTCGGCGTCGGTGGCGGCGGGCAGGCCGCTGCGGTTCGCGCTGCTGACCGCCATCGGGCCGGTGCGACCGAGCAGCTCGAGCGCGACGTCGTGGTCGGGCATCCGCACCGCGACGGTGCCCCGGGTGTCCCCGAGGTCCCAGACCAGGGACGGCTGCTGGCGGCAGACCAGGGTCAGCGGCCCCGGCCAGAGCTCCTCGACGAGCGCGCGGGCGTAGGAGGGCACCCCCACCGCGAGCGCGTCGAGCGTGGTGGCGGCGGAGATCAGCACCGGCGGCGGCATCTCCCGGCCCCGGCCCTTGGCGGCGAGCAACCGGCGCACGGCCGCTGGCGTGAACGCGTCGGCGCCGATCCCGTAGACGGTGTCGGTGGGCAGCACCACCAGCTGTCCGCGCTGCACGGCGAGGGCCGCGGCGGCGATGCCGGCCTCACGCTCGGTGGGCTCGGCGGTGGAGAAGCGGTTGCTCATCGAAGAAACCTCACGACGGACGGTGCGGGGACGCTGCTCGGCTCATCGTGCCAGCCGCGCCGTGGTGTAGCGGGGACGCCCTGCCAGATCCCGGTGGTCGCGTACGTCGGACCACCGGCCCGCGCTGGTGAACACCCCGGGGGCCGACTCGCCCTGGACGTCCGCGTGCTCCGCGCCGACCACGCCGGCGGGCCGCAGCAGCCGGGCGGCGACCTGCTCGAGCACCCGCATCGCCTCGAGCCCGTCCTCGCCGGAGAACAGCGCGAGGTGCGGGTCGTGCTCGCGGGCCTCCTCGGCCACGGTCAGGTAGGCGTCGAGCGGGATGTAGGGCGGGTTGCACAGCACGACGTCGACGGTGCCGTCGAGGTCCCGGAACGCCTCGGCCATGTCGCCGTGCCGCAGGTCCACACCCGACCCGGCCAGGTTCTTCGACGCCCACGCGAGCGCGTCCTCGCTGAGCTCGACGGCGTGCACCTGCGCCTCAGGGACCTCGGTGGCCAGCGCCAGCGCGATCGCTCCGGAGCCGGTGCACAGGTCGACGACGACCGGCTCGCGGCCGGAGGCGAGCACCTCGCGGGCCCGGTCGACGCCCCACCCGGCGAGCAGCTCGGTCTCCGGGCGCGGCGTGAACACCCCCGGCCCGACGGCGAGCTCCACGTAGCGGAACGCGGCACTGCCGACGAGGTGTTGCAGCGGCTCGCGCCGGGCACGCCGGGTCACGAGTGCGTCGTACTCCTCGCGCAGGTGCGCCGGGAGCTCGCCGACCAACGGGAGCCGGGAGCGGGTCGTGCCCAGCACGTGGGCGAGCAGCTCGGCGGCGTCGTGGTCGGGGCTGGCCACCCCGGCGGCGGCCAGGGTGGCGGTTGCCGAGCGCAGCGCTGCGGACGCGGACAGGCTCACGGCTCAGCCCTGCCCCGCCGACTCGAGCGCCTCCAGCCGCGCGGCGAGGTCCGCCTCGACGCACGAACCGATGACCGGACCGAGGTCGCCGTCGAGCACCTGGTCGAGGTTGTAGGACTTGTAGCCCGTGCGGTGGTCGGAGATCCGGTTCTCCGGGAAGTTGTAGGTGCGGATCCGCTCCGAGCGGTCCACGGTGCGCACCTGGGAGCGGCGCGCGTCCGAAGCCTCGGCGTCGGCCGCGTCCTGGGCCACCTGCAGCAGCCGCGCGCGCAGGATCCGCATGGCCTGCTCGCGGTTCTGCAACTGGCTCTTCTCGTTCTGGCAGCTCGCGACGATCCCGGTCGGCACGTGGGTGATCCGCACCGCGGAGTCGGTGGTGTTCACCGACTGGCCGCCCGGCCCCGAGGAGCGGAACACGTCGATGCGCAGGTCCTTCTCCTCGATGCTCACGTCGACCTGCTCGGCCTCCGGCATCACCAGCACGCCGGCGGCCGAGGTGTGCACGCGCCCCTGGCTCTCGGTGACCGGGACGCGCTGGACCCGGTGCACGCCACCCTCGAACTTCAGCAACGCGTAGGGGGCCTCCCCCGGTTCCGAGGCGCCCTTGGCCTTCACCGCGACCGTGACGGACTTGTAGCCGCCCAGGTCGGACTCGGTGGCGTCGAGGATCTCGGTCTTCCAACCGCGCTGCTCGGCGTAGCGGGTGTACATCCGCAGCAGGTCACCGGCGAACAGCGCCGACTCCTCGCCGCCCTCCCCGGACTTGATCTCCAGCAAGGCGTCCTTGGAGTCGGCGGCGTCACGAGGCACGAGGAGGTGCCG
>JBQCEF010000164.1:0-22014 GCA_051960495.1 Nocardioides sp.
GGCCACCCGGTCACCCCAGGCGTCGCCCGGGTCGTCGGAGGTCGCCTCGGGCAGCACCTCGCCTAACACCCGGGCGCGCCGACGTCGGCGCTCGGCCCGCTCGCGAGCCCTGCTCTGCCCCTCGGGCTCCGGCTCCCGCTCCGGCTCCCGCTCCGGCTGCCCGGGGTCCTGCCCACGGGTCACTGCAGCACCGCGCCGTCCGACAGCCGGGCGACGTCGAACCAGGAGACGTCGAACTTCGGGCGGCGCGCCGTCCAGCCCGTGGTCGCCGTGAAGTGGTCGGAGCTGACCCGCAACGACCGCGTCAACGGTTCGGCCCGCACACCCGCGAGCCGGCTGAGCAGCGGTCCCATGAAACCCAGCGAGCCGCGACCCACCGCGTCGGCATAGGTCTGCACGTAGTCCCTGCGCTGCACGGGCTCGGCGCCCACGTTGTAGACGCCGCTCGGCGCCTGCAGCGCGGCCACCAACGCCGGGCCGAGGTCGTCGGTGTGCACAGGGTGCAGCCACCCGGCCGGGTCGCCGAGCCCGATCGGCCGGCCTCGCTCCGCCGAACGAAGCTGCCAGCGCGTCATGGCGTCGTCGCCGACGATCATGCCGAAGCGCAGCACGACCCCGGTCCGCGAGTCGCAGGAGTACTCCTGCACCTGGGCCTCGGCGACCGTGGCCGGCTCGGTCGCCGGGGTGATCTCCAGCGGCGAGTCCTCGGTGAGCCAGGCGTCGGGATGTCCGGCGTAGAGGAACGTGATGCTCTCCTGGACGATCCGGCGCACCCCCGCCTCGCGCGCGGCCGCGACGACACGACGTACGCCCTCGGTGCGCAGCCGGTCGTTGTCGCGCCAGGCGCCGGGCACCAGACCGGAGAAGCCCACGGGGATGCGGGTGGCGAAGTTGCAGACCGCGTCCGCGCCGGCGAACATCGCGACCAGGCCCTCGTGGTCACCGAGCCCGGTGACCACCGGCGTCGCCCCCAGGGCCTCGACCAGCCGGCACTTCTCGGGGCTGCGGGTGAGGGCGAGCACCTCGTGGCCGGCGGACGCGAGGGCGGGCACCGCGGACCTGCCGATGACGCCCGTGGCGCCGGTGACTGCGACCCTCACGCACGGCCTTCCGTGTCGGTTCCATCCCCACGTGCCATCCCCCTGGCACCGGAGGCCGGGGCTCGTTCCGCCCGACGTCCATCCGACAGTGTGGGATAACGAGATGGTAACGGCAAGCGGTGGCGGCCGATTCACCGGCAAATCTTCGGGGCGGACGTTCGCTCAACGGACATCGTGCGGAGGTTTGCCGCTCGCCCGACAGCGGTACGGGGACCTCGACACCCGGTGCGCCGCGTCGCCGAGCCGCGCCGGCGCACCGACTCCCCTGAACGCAAGGAGACAGACATGCCGAACGACGCACTCGCCGGCAAGACGGTGGCCTTCCTGGTCGCCTCCGAAGGCATCGAGCAGGTCGAGCTGACCGAGCCCTGGAAGGCGGTCGAGGAGGCCGGCGGCACCCCCAAGCTGCTCTCCCCCGAGACCGGCAAGGTCCAGGCGTTCAACCACCTGGACAAGGCCGACACGTTCGAGGTCGACGTGGCCGTCAAGGACGCCGACGTCGCCGACTACGACGGTCTCGTGCTTCCCGGCGGGGTGGCCAACCCCGACGCGCTGCGGATGGACCAGGACGCCGTGGCGTTCGTGAAGGACTTCTTCGAGTCGGGCAAGCCGGTGGCGGCGATCTGCCACGCGCCGTGGTCGCTGGTCGAGGCGGGCGTGCTGTCCGGTCGCCGGCTCACCTCGTGGCCGAGCCTGCAGACCGACATCCGCAACGCCGGCGCGACCTGGGTCGACCAGGAGGTCGTCGTCGACGGCAACCTGGTCACCAGCCGCAACCCCGACGACCTGCCGGCGTTCAACGAGAAGCTCACCGAGATGTTCGCGGCCGGCAGCTGACCGCACGGGCCCTGCGCGGACGTCATGCATCTGGTGGCTCATAGCCCACGATTCGTATGACGTCCGTCGCGTCCGCCCATACTGGGCCGATGGACACGCTCACCCTCACCGACGTCCTCGACGCCGGCCTCGACGACTGGCGCAAGCTCGCCCAGGGCCTGCACGCCCGCTTCCTCACCGGCGACTTCGCGACCGGGATGCGCTTGCTCACCGCGGTCTCGGAGGCGGCCGAGCAGGTCAACCACCACCCGGACGTCACGCTGACCTACCCCACGCTCGACGTGAAGCTGCTCAGCCACGACGTCGGCGCATTGACCCGCCGCGACCTCGACCTGGCGGCCCGGATCAGCGAGATCGCCCGGGAGCACGGCATCGCCGCCGACCCGGCCGCCCCGGCCGTGCTCGAGCTGGCTCTCGACACCGCCGACCCGGCGACGATCGGGCCGTTCTGGGCCGCCCTGCTGACCGGCAGCGCCGACAACGTCCGAGGCGACGACGTCGTCGATCCCGGCGGCCGGGTCCCGCTGCTGTGGTTCCAGGACACCGACGCCCACGAGACGCCGCGGCAGCGGTTCCACCTCGACGTCTGGGTGCCGCACGACGTGGCGCAGCAGCGGATCGACGCCGCGGTCGCGGCCGGCGGGCGGGTCGTCGACGACAGCGAGGCCCCGTCGTTCGTCGTACTCGCCGATGCCGAGGGCAACCGGGCCTGCGTGTGCACCTGCCTCGACCGTGGCGAGCCCCCGGCCGCGGTGACAGACTGACGCGAGGAGCAACTACGGGCGGAGGCGGAGCATGTCGCGGGTCGTGCACTTCGAGATCCAGGCGGATGACGTGGAGCGAGCCAAGGCGTTCTACGCGGCGGCGTTCGGCTGGGAGTTCCAGGACTACGGCGAGTTCACGGGTACGACGTACTGGGGCATCGTCACCGGGCCGGAGGACCAGCCGGGCATCAACGGCGGCCTGCTGCAGCGACCCGCTCCGACCACGGGCGCCGGCCAGGGCACCAACGCCTACGTCTGCACGATGGGCGTGGCGGACTACGACGCGACCGAGCGCAAGATCCTCGACGCCGGGGGCCAGGTCCCCCTGCCGAAGATGGCGCTGACCGGGGTGGCGTGGCAGGGCTACTACCTCGACACCGAGGGGAACACCTTCGGAATCCACCAGCCCGACCCCGAGGCCAGGTAGCCCGTCGGGGGCGTCCGACCTGGCCTGCGCGGTCGCGCAGGCGTCAGGCGCAGAGGCCGTTCTCGGCGGCGGCCTGGGCCCGCGCGGCGGCCTCCGCCTGCGACTCCGCGTCGCCCGGGCTCGCCGAGCCGGAGGGACCGGACGGGGTGCTCGAGGGCGACTCGGACGGGCTCGGCGTCGGCTTGCCCGGCTCCTCGGCGGCGGTGGTGACGTTCTTGCTGAACCTGTTGGGCAGCGGCTCGTCGAGGCGCAGCTTCTTCCACACCTGCGCGGCCTCCGGCGCCCACTGCACCCGGTTGTGGTCGGGCGGGTAGGTCTCCCACGGCACGGTGAGGAACTGGATCTGGTCGAGCCCGATGTGCTTGAGCTGACCGGCCAGGCTGCGCAGCTTGCTGAGGCTGGCGAGCTCGGGGTCGGTGGTCAGTGACTTGGTCGCGGCGTCGAGGAAGTTGTAGAGCCGGACCGGGTTGAGCAGGGTGCCCGCGGAGATCGCCTTGTTGGCCATCGCCGCGAGGAACGCCTGCTGGCGCTTCATCCGGCCGATGTCGCCGTTCTCGGACAGGCCGTGCCGCAGCCGCACGTAGCTCAGCGCCTGCTGGCCCTTGACCTCGTAGGAGCCGGCCGGCAGGTAGATGTGCCCGATGTTGTCGTTGACCTCCTCGGGCACGCAGACCGGGACGCCGTCGAGCGCGTCGACCATGTTCTTGAACCCGTTGAAGTCGACGACCACGAAGTGGTTGATCCGGATGTCGGTGAGGCTCTCGACGGTCTTGATCGTGCAGGCCGGCCCGCCGACGGCGTACGCGGCGTTGAACATGCTCAGGCCGCCGGGGTCGGTGCCCTGGCCGTCCTTGCGCTCGCACTCGGGCCGCTCGACCATCGAGTCGCGCGGGATGCTGACGCCGTACGCCCGGTCCCGCTCCGCGGAGATGTGGAGCAGGATCGTGGTGTCGGACAGGCCCGGGGTGTCGCCGCCGATGTGGTTGCCCTGGCCGTCGCGGGTGTCGGAGCCGAGCAGCAGGATGTTGAGCGGCTTGTGCTCGACGTCCTTCTTGATGACCTCGGTGGGGCGGTCGGTGCCGAGCGCGTCCTGGACGTCCATCGAGGTGATGTTGCCCTCGAGGTGTCGGTAGACGAGGAACCCGCCGGTGAGCACGACGACGAGGACCGCGGCCACGGAGATGGCGACAGCCTTCAGGGCACGGTGCCGGGGCACGTGGTGCCGGTGACGCGGGTTCTGGGTCGACATGCAGGTCCTGCGGTAGAAGAGTCGGCCCACGCGGTGACGTGGGCCACAGCGAAGGGTACGGGAGCACCCTCCGCCCGGCGGCGCGAACCTCCGCCGACGAGCCGCTCCTCGGCGAGCACCCGCAGGACCCATTCTGCCGCAGCCGTCCACAGGCCGCGAAATCGATCGCGGAGAGGCGGCGTGGTGCCCCAGGCCAGAGTCGAACTGGCGACCTTTCGCTTAGGAGGCGGCTGCTCTATCCACTGAGCTACTGGGGCGTGCGCCGTACAGGGTACCCAGGCCGTCCTGCACCCGGCGGAGCATGATGGACCGATGGACGACATCGCGACCGTGCTGCGCGCCAAACAGGCCGAGATCGAGGCGGAGATGGGTGTGCTCGCCGAGCGGCCCGACGAGCAGGGCTCGATCTCGTTCGGCAAGCGCGTCGGCGAGGGCACGTCGATGGCGGTCGACCGGCTCTCCCAGGTCGGGGTCCACTCCAAGCTGCAGGTGACGCTCGCCGACGTGCAGCGTGCGCTGGTGAAGCTCGACGAGGGCAGCTACGGCACCTGCGACGCCTGCGGTGGGCCGATCGGGGACGAGCGCCTCGAGGCGCTGCCCTGGGCGGTGCTCTGCGTCCAGGACGCCGCACGACGCTAGCCGTTCGGGCTCCCACCGTTTCGGCTCGGTCAGGTCGCGATCATGGCCGCGAACAGGTCGGCGTACTGGATCAGGTGGCGGTCACCGAGGAAGCGGTCCTTCACCCGCGCGTGCGCCTCGGCACCGAGCCGGCCGGCGAGCTCCTCGTCGTGCAGCACCCGGGCCACGGCGTGCCCCATCGCCGCCAGGTCGGTGGGGTCGGGGAGCAGGATCCCGCTCACCCCGTCGTCGATCTGGTCGAGGATGCCGCCGATGGCCGAGGCGATGACCGGCCGCGACTTCCACATCGGCTCGGTGACGGTGAGGCCGAAACCCTCGACCAGGCTCTTCTGCACGACCACCGACGCGTAGCGCTGCAGCGCGTTGACCAGGTGGGCGTTCTCGTCGCCGTCGTCCATGGGGAGCGCGGTCAGGTGCACCCGGTCGCGTACGTCGTCCGCGAGCGCCGCGCGCAGGGCACGGCACTCCGCGAGCACCGCGGCGCCCTCCGGGTCGTCGCTCACCCCCAGCACGTCCGGCCCGGCCAGCATCAGGTGGGTGTCGGCGGGCATCTCGTCGAGGTGGCCCACGAACCCGGTCAGCACCCCGGCCATGTCCTTGAGGCGGTCCCAGCGGCTGACCTGCAGGACCAGTCGCGCGTTCATCGGCGCCGGCGGCCCGTCGAGGACCAGCGAGGCGCGTTGGCGGACGGTCCCGGGCTCCCCGCTGCGTCGTACGAACTCGATCGAGCCACCGTCGGCCGGGGTGTCGACGAGCCCGGCGACCCGCAGCGTGGTCATCACGTCGGGGAGGCCGAGATCGGCGTTCTTGCCGCTGAAGGGATCGAGCGACGGCGGGATGATCCAGAGCTTCTCCTGCGGCACCCACGAGGGGACGTACTCCCGGCGGGAGAACACGAACGCGTCGGCCCGCTCGACGAAGTCGCGGAGGAAGTCCCAGCCGACCGTGGCCAGCTCCGCCGGCTCGTCGCGTCCGATGTGGCAGCGCCAGGCGACGCGGGCGCCGGCGGCTCGCAGCCCGTCGACCAGCCCGGCCGTCTGGGGATCGTGCAGCAGCACGATGTCGTCGGGGCGGACCACGTCGACGACGGAGGCGAGGTTGCCCTCGAGCACGTCGACGTAGTGCTCTCGCTCCTGCTCACCGAGCTGCCCGCCGTCCCCCGCCGAGGCGTGCAGAAAGTTGTGCAGCCGCTTCGTGGTGGTGAAGAACTCCGGGTCGCCGTCGAGCACCAGCCAGCGCGTGTCCACGCCGGCACCGCGCCCATAGGCGAGCATGAACTGCAGCATCTCGGCGACGCCGCCTCCGGTGGCGGTCGCGTTGACGTTCCAGACCACGCGGCCGCGCAGCTCGGCGCTCGCCCGCTCCGCGATGACGCGCAGCCGCTCGGCCCGGTCCTCGTCCAGCACGCTCGCCAGCCGGTCCAGGTCCATCGGGGCGACCGCGACCTCCCGCATGCCCCCATGCTGCCACCTTGACCGGAAGGTCTCGGTGGATCGCCTTGAAATCGGGGGCCGGCGGCGTTGACTGGGCGTCATGCCCCCTTCTGAGAACGCCCTTCCCACCCGCACGCTCGGCACCACCTCCGGCACCGGCTCGTCGCTCGACGTCTCAGCGCTGGGCCTCGGCTGCATGGGGATGTCGGAGTTCTACGGCACCGCGGACGAGTCGGAGGCGGTGGCCACGATCCACCGCGCGCTCGACCTCGGCGTGACGTTCCTCGACACCGCCGACATGTACGGGCCGTTCACCAACGAGAAGCTCGTCGGCACCGCGATCCGCGACCGGCGTGACGGCGTCGTCCTGGCGACGAAGTTCGGCAACCAGCGCGCCGAGGACGGCTCCCGGATCGGAGTCAACGGCCGGCCGGAGTACGTGCGATCCGCGTGCGACGCGTCGCTGGGCCGGCTCGGGGTCGACCACATCGACCTGTACTACCAGCACCGGGTCGACAAGACCGTCCCGATCGAGGAGACGGTCGGGGCGATGAAGGAGCTCGTCGAGGCCGGCAAGGTGCGCCACCTCGGGCTCTCGGAGGCGTCCGCGGCGACGATCCGCCGGGCGCACGCCGTACACCCGATCACCGCGCTGCAGACGGAGTACAGCCTGTTCACCCGGGACGTCGAGGACGAGATCCTGCCGGTGCTGCGCGAGCTCGGGATCGGGCTCGTGCCCTACTCGCCGCTCGGCCGCGGAATCCTCACCGGAGCCATCACCAGCACCGAGACGCTCGACGCCGACGACTTCCGGCGGCACAACCCCCGCTACCAGGGCGAGGCCTTCGAGGCGAACCTGGCGCTCGTCGAGGAGGTCCGCCGGCTCGCCGCGGCCAAGGACGTGACCGCGGGCCAGCTCGCGCTGGCCTGGGTGCTCGCGCAGGGCGACGACGTGGTGCCGATCCCGGGCACCAAGCGGGTGAAGTACCTCGAGGAGAACGTCGCCGCGGCCTCGGTCGAGCTGACCGCCGAGGACCTCGAGTCGCTCGAGCATGCGGTGCCGCGCGGCGCGGCCCGCGGCGAGCGCTACCCCGACATGTCGACGATCGACGCCTGACCGGGCTCAGCGCAACGAGCGGTAGAGCTCGACGGTCCGCTCCGCCACCGCGACCCAGCCGAACTCGTCGACGGCGCGCCGCCGGCCCTCGAGCCCCATCCGATGGGCCTCCTCGGGTTCGGCGGCGAGCCGGTTGACCGCCGCGGCGAAGCGCTCCTCGAAGCCGGTCGGGTCGTCGGCCGAGTAGTCGACGAGCAGACCGGTCTCCTCCTCGACGACCACCTCGGGGATGCCGCCGACCCGGCTGGCCACGACCGCCGTCTCGCAGGCCATCGCCTCGAGGTTCACGATCCCGAGCGGCTCGTAGACCGACGGGCAGCAGAACGCCAGCGCGTGGGTGAGCACCTGGCGGACCTCTTCGCGCGGCAGCATCTCGGAGACGACGAACACGCCGTGCCGGGTGGTCTGCAGCTCCTCTATGAGAGCGTCGGTCTCGGCCTTGAGCTCGGGAGTGTCCGCGGCGCCGGCGAGTAGGACCAGCTGCACCGACGGCTCGAGGTGGAGCCCGGCGCGCAGCAGGTGCGGCACGCCCTTCTGGCGGGTGATCCGCCCCACGAAGCACACGTAGGGGCGTGTCAGGTCGACGCCGATCCGCTCGAGCACGTCGGTGCCGGGGTCGGGCCGGTAGAACTCGGCGTCGATCCCGTTGTGGATCACGTGGACCCGCTCCGGCGCGATGTCGGGATACGCCGCGAGCACGTCCTCGCGCATGCCGGCGCTCACCGCGACGACCGCGTCGGCGCCCTCCATGGCGGTCTTCTCCGCCCACGACGAGATCCGGTAGCCACCGCCGAGCTGCTCGGCCTTCCACGGTCGCTGGGGCTCGAGCGAGTGCGCGGTGACGACGTGCGGCACGTCGTACAGCAGCTTGGCCCAGTGACCGGCCATCGCGGCGTACCAGGTGTGCGAGTGGACCACGTCGGCCTCACCGACCGCCGCCGTCATGGTCAGGTCCGTGGACAGGACCCTGAGCGCCGCATTGGCCCCCGCGAGCCGGGGGTCGTCCTCGGGGTGCGCCGTGGCGCCGTCGCGCGGCTCCCCCATGCACTGCACGTCGACGTCGACGAGTCGGCGCAGTTCGCGGGCCAGGAAGTCGACGTGCACCCCGGCGCCGCCGTACACGTCGGGTGGGTACTCGCGGGTCAGGATCGCCACTCTCATGACTGGGAGGCTAGGCGATCTGCGCGGTTCCTCCTAGGGTGCTCATATGCCACGCGTCCTGGGAATTGTGCTCGCCGGCGGCGAGGGGAAACGGCTGATGCCCCTGACCGAGGACCGGGCCAAGCCCGCGGTTCCGTTCGGTGGCTCCTACCGACTGATCGACTTCGCCCTCTCGAACCTGGTGAACGCCGGCTACCTGAAGTGCGCCGTGCTGACGCAGTACAAGTCGCACTCGCTCGACCGCCACATCTCGCTGACGTGGCGGATGAGCTCGCTGCTGGGCAACTACGTGGCGCCGGTGCCCGCGCAGCAGCGGCGCGGCCCGAGCTGGTACCTCGGCAGCGCCGACGCGATCTACCAGTCCATGAACCTGATCAACGACGAGCGGCCCGACATCATCGTGGTGTTCGGAGCCGACCACGTCTACCGGATGGACGCCTCGCAGATGGTCGCCGCGCACGTGGCGAGCGGCGCCGGCGTCACGGTGGCGGGGATCCGGGTGCCGCGCAAGGACGCCTGGCAGTTCGGAGTCATCAAGACCGGCGCGGACGGCGAGACCATCGAGGACTTCCTGGAGAAGCCGGCCGAACCCCCGGGGTTGGTGGACTCGCCCGAGGAGTCGTTCGCGTCGATGGGCAACTACGTGTTCAGCACCGAGGTCCTCGTCGAGGCGCTCGAGAGGGACGCGGCGAACCCGGAGTCGCGCCACGACATGGGCGGCGACATCATCCCGATGCTCGTCGAGCAGGGCCGGGCATGCGTCTACGACTTCAAGCGCAACGAGGTCCCCGGCTCCAACGAGCGCGACAAGGACTACTGGCGTGACGTGGGGACGCTCGACAGCTACCACGAGGCGCACCTCGACCTGGTGTCGGCGCTGCCGATCTTCAACCTCTACAACGACCGGTGGCCGATCTTCACCTCGAACTCCCAGCTCCCCGGCGCGAAGTTCACCTCCGGCGCGAGCGTGCGCGACTCGATCGTGTGCGCCGGCTCGATCGTCGGGCCGGCGAGCGTGGAGAGCTCGGTCATCGGCACCCACGACTTCGTGGCCGACGGGGCCTACGTGCAGCGCAGCGTGCTGCTCGACAACGTCCGGATCGGGCGCGGCTGCGTGATCCGTAACGCGATCATCGACAAGAACGTCGTCGTGCCCGACGGCACGCTCATCGGTGTCGACCACGACGAGGACCGGCGACGCGGCTTCGTGGTCAGCGAGGGCGGCGTCACCGTGCTCGGCAAGGGGCAGCGCGTCGAGCCCTGAGCCCGCGCCCTCACACGGTCGCACCGGCGGGGTTTCCGGCGGGCCCGGATGGGGCACCAGACTCCTGTTGTGACCTTTGAGGCTGCCGGGACAGTCGGGTGGCCCCGGGGTGCTAGCGAGCAGCCGAAAGGGGTACCTCGTGGGACCGGGTGTGGTCTTGATGGTGCTGGGAGCGATCCTGGCCTTCGCCGTCCGGAACGAGACACCAGGCATCGACATCCAGACGGTCGGCGTGATCCTCATGGTCGCCGGCGCCGCCGTCATCGCGCACGCCCGCCACGGGACCCGGCACGAGCACTCCGTCACCCGCGTCGAGGAGGATGCGGACGCGCCGGAGCAGCCCACGCACACCGTCCGTGAGCACATCGTCGATCGCGAGATCCCCTGAGCTGACCCATCCGGCCCGTGCCTCGTACGGCGGGGCGACCGCATGACCGCCTGCGTCGGCGCCGGCTTATTGGCGTCGGTGGAATCGGTAGGTGCCGTCGGGTTGTCGGGTCATGTCCCAAGACCCTGGGTGGTCGGCCATGTGGTGGTGGGGTGGGCAGAGCGGGATGCCGTCTTCGGCGTTGGTTTCGCCGCCGAGGGCCCAGGGTTTGCGGTGGTGGTACTGGACCCAGGCGGCGGGGCGGTCGCAGTTCGATGCTGCGCATTGGCCGCCGTAGCGGTGGTTGATGTCGAGCTTCTGGTAGCGGCCGAACAGCCGCTGCTCACGACCCAGGTCCAGCGGCATGGAGTCGCCGTCGAGGACCATCGGGATGATGCCGGCTTGGCAGGCCAGTCGGCGGATCTGGCCGGCGGAGAGCCGGTGGCCGGTGTCGAGGACGCCGACCCCCAGCCCGTCGATCAGGACCTGCAGCGGGACGGTGACGACGAGGGTGAACGGGGAGCCGTTCACGCTGGGGAGGTCGCTGAGGTGGTTCTCCAGCAGCTCCATCAACCCCTGACCCAGCAGCGTGCTGTGGGGGAGGTTCTTCCCGGTGACGGGGTCGATCCGGCCCTCGCCGATCCGCCGCGGCGAGGTGAGTGCTTCGAGGGCCTTCTTGAGGAGGTGGGCGTGCAGGGTGGGGAGCTTGAACCGGCCCTCGCTGGTCCCGTCCCCGTTGTCCCGGCACGAGTAGTGCGCCAACGCCCGGGCCTTGGCCTCTTCCTTGGCCAGCTTCTTGCCCTCCTCGGCGTCCGCGGCCTCGGGGCACACCACCTCGAACAGCCTCTTGCCACAGGCACGGAGCTCGGCGTCGAACTGCTTCGCCAGGTCCACCATGTGGGCCTCGGCCCGCTCATGGGTGCCGGGCGGGAGGTCGTCGTACTCGGCGGTGAGGGTCTCGACGGCCTTGATGACGATGCGGGCCTTCTCGACGTCGATGCCACCTGCTGCGAGGGCCTGGCGGGTGGTCTCGAACCGGTCGGCGAGGTCCTGGGCCAGGTGGAGGTCGGCGAACCGGGCAGCACGACCGGTCTTCGTCTGATGCGCCAACCACGCGGGCGTGGAGGTCGCACCCGAGTCGGCGCCGACCTGGTCCCGGTCCGCCTGAGTCAGCAGCCGCAGCTCGAGCTCCTCCAACCGGGCCCGCTGCCGCCGCATCGCCACGAGCGCGTGGCGTTCCTCACCGGGGGTCATCGACCACAACGGCGCATCCGCCAGCCGGTCCAGGGCGCCGGAGAGCGAGTCGAGGAACCGCACCACCTGGTGCGCCGGCAGCGGTGTCCCGGCCGGCGGCGGAGGCGGTGCGATCGTCAAGCTCATGACCCCACGCTAGAAGCGAGACAAGACACCTTCGAGCAGCAGTTTTCGGTCCGTGGATAACCGCCACACCCCTGCGCCTGTTGACGAAAACCGGCCTCTCCACCTCCCGGCGGGAGGTCGTCGGCACGGCGACCGCAGGCGTGAGAAGCCTTTCGGGGCGGCAGTCTCCTACAAGACTCCCGCTCCTTCGTCATCCGGATCTCTCAGCAGGGCGCATACTGGAGGGGATGACTAACAGATCCGCTCCCCAGCGGCGATACCTGCCCAGCAGTCCCTTCAAGGCCCCGCCCGAGCCGGTCGTGCAGCAGTTCGCTGTTCACGACCGGGTGACCCACGACGAGCACGGACTCGGCCTCGTGGTCGCAACGGAGGGGACGGACGCGGTGACAGTCGACTTCGGCGCTCACACGGTGCGCCTGATGAGCCCCTTCCGCAAGCTGACGAAGCTGTAGCGCATCAAGGCGCCAGCGAGTCGAGGTCGCGCACGGCGTACCGGTGGTGCTCCCACTCCTCCTCGAGGATCGTGCGCAGGCACGACAGAGTGGTCTCCGGATGCTCCGGCGCCCACGGGTTCCTGCGCGGCACCGCCAGCTCCTCGGCAGAGACGCCGGCCAGGTAGTCACGCACCATGGCGACCCGGTCCGCCCTGACCTCGAGGACGTCCGCGTAGGAGGGGATGTCGGTGGAGAACACCGACATGTCGTAGCCGTCGGTCTCGTAGTCGTCATTGGGCTGGCCCAGGGGGTGGTACGGCTGCTCCTTCTCGAGGATCGCCCCGCCGAGCCAGGTGTCGGTGGCCATCACCAGGTGCCGCAGGGTCTGCGCGAACGACCACTCCCCGTTCACCGAGACGTCCACGGTGCCGGGCGGCATCGATTCGACGCGCTCCAGCGTGCTCGCCCAGGTCTCCTCGAGCGCGGACCAGGCGGCTCGAAGCCCGTCGGGGTCCGCGGCACGCCGGAGCGCCCGGCCGGGGAACCGTCGATCGAGCTCGGCGTTGAGGAACGGCACGACGTCGATGCCGTTGACGAGGAGCGACCCACCTTCCTCGAGCAGCCACGGCGAGTCGATCTCGGCCTTCGCGACATCGACGCCGCGCATGACCGCGCCGGACAGGTCGCAGCCGACGAACTGCGCTCCACGAAGGTCCTGGGCGATGAACGTCGGCGCCTGGGTGTTCTCGTGCTGGCCGTTATCTGCCATAACGCAACCATTCCATGCATTACTGCGCTCGCCAAGGGGCCGCGAGGATGCGCCGGGTCGGCGCCTCAGGGCGCCTCAGATGCCGGAGACGAAGAACGCGAGCACGTTGACCGCGACGAACGCGAGGCCGACCAGCGTGCCGATCACCGCCGGGACCAGTGCAGAGCGAGCACCGGACCTCGCCGCGCGGCGCCCGTACCGCAGCGCGAGCAGTCCCGGCAGGACGAAGACGAGGAGCGCGGGCACACCGGCCAGCAGTACGACGAACCAGGGGGCCGACTCGTCACCGCCGGCGGGATAGCCCATCGCGCTCGCGAGGCCCTCACCGACAGCGAAGGCGCCGACGAGCGAGACCGGGTAGAGCAGCAGCGACATCCAGGCCCGTACGCCGGTCGTCCCTACCGCCGGGCGAGGCGCTCGAACTGCTGCTGGTCGACGATCGTGATCGGCTGCCCGGTACGCAGTCGCTCCCGGACGCCGTACAGCTTCAGCCCCTCCGCAGCCCCGGTCCCCGCACCCGGCGGCCCCACGACCACCACCGTGGTGCTGTCGGTGACCCGGTCCTGCACGGTCGCGCCGGCCCGGCGGGCGCGCGCCTTCGCCGCCTCGCGCGGCAGCCCCGGCATCCGCCCGGTGAAGACGAGGTTGTGCCCGCGCAGGGAGCGTGGCGGCCTGCCCGGCGCCATGTCGATGTGGCGCAGCGACGCGAGCGCGTCCAGGGCGTCGAACGCGTCGAGGTACCGCTTGGCGCGGGCGCTGGTCGCGTGCCAGATCCAGCTCTTGAAGGCGTCGCTGGCGTCGAGCCCGGCGATCGCCCGGATCGACACCGACTCGTTCCACCACACCTCGCCCGACAGCAGCGTGGCCGCGAGCAGGCCCACCTGGTAGATGTCGTCGTGCGGCCCCCACACCGAGCCGGCGCGGACGTTCCCGGGCGCGAAGTCGCCCTCGAACCGCGACCCCACCGAGGGGCTCGGGTCGACCACCAGCTTCGTGACCCCGAAGTCACCGAGCACCAGCTTGCCGTCGCGCAGGTAGACGTTGTCGGGCTTGATGTCGCGGTGCAGGATCCACACGGCGTGCATCCGCTGCAGCACCCGGAGGAGCGCGGCGATCTCGCGCCGCACCTTCGCCTCGGTCCACCGCAGCTCGTCTCGCTCGGCCGCGTCCCAGACGGTGCCGCCGTCCATGTACTCGAAGACCAGCACGTGGCGGCGACGCTGCCGGCGACCCCGGCCGTGGCCGTCCACGAACGCGTCCAGCAGCTCGACGACCCGCGGGTCGCCCGCGAGCAGGCGGCCGAAGTAGGCCTCGCCGTGCCAGTCCTCGGCGCTGCGGCAGATCTTGATGCAGACCTCGCGCATCCGGCGCCCGGTCGGCGAGAGCCGGTGCCCGACGTACGTCTGGCCGAAGCCGCCCTCCCCGAGGGCACCGGTGACGAGGTACGGCGTGCCGGCGTCGTTGTGCAGCAACGTGCCTGCGCGGAGCCTCGCCATGCCGAGCATGATCCCTGACGGGGCTCAGGACAGGTGACCGGGCGTCAGGCGAAGGTGCCGTCGGCGAAGCGGAAGTCGAGCCCGTCGATCACGAACACCGCGGCCGGGGAGCCGGCAACGACCTGGAGCGTCACCGTCTGGCCGACCAGACCGTCGAGCTCGGCGGTGTTGGACTCGGTGGCGTCGCCGTCCCCGTCGTAGTCGTGGGCCGCCTTCGCCGCGAGGTGGGTGTCCGGTCCCAGGTCGAGCGTGCGGTCCCCGACGCACCAGCCGCCGCCGCAGGCCGACAGCGTCCCGGCCAGCGGCTGCAGCGCCGGCACGCTCGGGCTCGGCGTGGGGGTCGGGCTCGGCTTCGGCGTCGGCGTGGGGGTCGGGCTCGGCTTCGGTGAAGGCTTCGGCTTGGGCTTCGGAGCCGCAGCGGGCTCGTCCTTGACCACCGGCTTCTTCACGGCGTCCTTCTTGGCCCGGTGCTGCTTGGGGGCCTCGGCCTTGTCGGTGCGTGCCTTGTGCTTCTTCTTGTGGGCGCCTGCGGCCTCGTCGCTCGCCGGGGCCGGCGGTGACGGGATCACGAAGATGCCGGTGCGGTAGCCGCGCTCGAACGCCTGCACCAGCGCCACGTAGTAGTCCGAGGGGTTGTAGCGGAAGATCGCCGCCTTGGCGGTGGCGTCGTCGAGCACGCTGCCCGAGCCGGAGCACAGGTAGGCGCCGGCGGCGAGCGCGGTGTCGTCGATGTCGTGCGGGTTCTTCACGCCGTCGCCGTCGCCGTCCCGACCGGCCCACGCCCACGTCGACGGGATGAACTGCATCGGGCCCACGGCGCGGTCCCAGACCTTGTCGCCGTCGAGCTTGCCGTTGTCGGTGTCGTGGATCGCCGCGACCGGTCCGTGGCCGTTCAGCGGCACCCCGATGATCTCCGGCCGGGACACCCCGTCGCTGGCGAGCACGGAGCCGCCGTAGCGGCCGTGGTCGGACTCGACCCGGCCGATGCCCGCCAGCAACGTCCAGGGCAGCTGGCAGGACGGATCGGTGCTCGCCATCACCGAGGCGGCGTGCTGGTACGCCGAGAGCGCGGCCTGGGGCAGGTCGTGCGAGGCCAGCGCGCTGGCGGTCCACACCCGGCTGCCCCGAGGGGAGTCGACGCGGACCTTGCGGTGCTTGTCGGCCTTCCACACCAGCGTGGTCTGCGGCTCGACCTGCTGCGGCGGCGCGACGGGGACCAGCCGCACCTCCTGGTGCAGCGAGTCGACGGGGACGACAGCGTTGCCGCTGCCGGCGGCCGACCCGGCTGCCGGCATCACGGCCGGGGAGGCACCCGACCCGGTCAGGACAGGCGCAAAAGTGGCGGCGAACATCGCCGCCAACCTCGCTCCCTGCCGGAGCCTGTTACCCATGCTGCGCCCTTGCCGTTCGGTCCCGAGATCCCTGCACGATGCCAGGCTAGGCACGTCGCAGCGCTCAGTCTGCCCGATCTGCCCAGAATGGTCCCAACGGGTGGGGTCGGACTGGTCCTTCCGGGACGTCCCGGGCGGGGCGATCGGCCCTGGTCAGAGGACCTCGAACCGGATCCCGGCCTTCTCCAGACGGCGGATCAGCCGGTCCCCCATCGCCACCGCGGTCGTGACCTGGCCGGCCGTGGGCGGGTTGTCGTCGAACGCCAGGCACAGCGCCGACTCCGCGAGCATCTTGGCGGTCTCGTCGTAGCCCGGGTCCCCGCCGGACACCTGGGTGCGGACGGTCGTGCTCCCGGCCTTGGCGATGAACCCCATCCGGAACCAGGACCGGGCGCGCCGGTCGGCGCTCGGCCCCTCGCCCTGCGGCACCCGCTTGAGCAGCTGGCGACGGAGCGGACCGACCTGGGCGGCCGCCGCGAGAGCGCCCACGCCGGCGATCCCCGCTGCCATCACCGGCAGCCGCTTCACGGCGGCGTAGTGGGCGTACTCGAAGTCGGGGCCGTAGCTGTCGAGCGCGGCCGCGGACCGCTTGATCACGAACGGGTCGATGGTCGGCAGCGGCACCAGCCAGTAGCCCGCCTCGGCGTCGTGGTGCGGCGGCCGGGCCACGGTGCGCACCCGCCGGCCCTCGGGACGCGGCTCGACCCTGCGACGGGCGGCGAGCGCCTGCTTCATCTGCCGCGCCCTCGACATCGCCGTCAGCGCCGAGGCGAAGGTGCCGCCGGAGAACGTGGCGTTGGAGCGGATGAACCCGCGCATCCGGATCGGCTCGCCCGCGGGGAGCTGCTCGACGGTGAACAGCGCGCCGAGGTCGTGCGGGATGGAGTCGAAGCCGCACGCGTGGACGATCCGGGCTCCGGTCTCGACGGCGCGGGCGTGGTGCGCGACGTACATCCGGTCGACGAACTCGGGCTCGCCGGTGAGGTCGACGTAGTCGGTGCCCGCCTCGGCACAGGCGGCGACCAGCGGCTCGCCGTACTCGATGTAGGGGCCCACGGTGGTGATCACGACGCGTGCCTGCTCGGCGACCTCGCGCAGCGACTCGGGGTCGGTCGCGTCGGCGACGAGCAGCGGCAGGGACTTCAGGCTCGGGTCGATCGCCGCCAGCCGGTCACGGACCTGTCCGAGCTTGGTGAGGTTGCGGCCGGCGAGCGCCCAGCGGCAGCCGTCGGGGACGTGGCGCGCGAGGTACTCGGCGGTGAGGCCGCCGGTGAAGCCGGTGGCGCCGAAGAGCACCACGTCGTAGGGGCGGTGGTCGGGCTGCTCGGGCACGTGGGTCTCCTCGTCGGCTCGGTCGCTCCCTGGGCCCACTCTGTCAGGGAACCGGTCGAGCGGCCGCTGCGTCCCACGGTGAGATCGACCACGCAGGCGCCCTGGGGGCCCGGAGGACAGGAGCTCGCATGCAGATCCGGAGACTCGCCGTCGTCGGCGTCGGGGTCACCGCGGGCGCGCTGGCGGGGCTGTTGGCGGCCGGACCGTTGGCGCCGCGAACCGAGCCGGTCCCCGCGGCAGCCGGCCCGGCGGGCTCGTCCGCGCGCGCCGCGGGCCCCTCGGCGGCCCTGCCGACCGCCTCGAAGGCGGCCGTCGCCCGGCACGCGGCGGCCCGCACGTCCGCGCTGCCGGCCTTCACCGACTGCGCGTCGCTGCGTCGCTGGTACGTCGACGCCGCCCTGCCCGACGTCGGCCCGTGGGGGTTCGGCGGACCCTGGGGCCGCGGCGGGCCGCTGTTCGCCACCGCCGACGTCCGCGGCCCGGTGGCGGTCGCCGGCCGCGCGGACGCCACCAAGGCCGTCGGCAGCAGCGCCACCGGCACCAACGTCCAGGAGCAGGGTGTCGACGAGCCGGACGTCGCCAAGACCGACGGCCGCATGCTCGTGCGCGTGGTGAGGCACCACCTGGTCGTCGTCGACGTCTCGGGCAACCGTCCCCGAAAGCTGTCCTGGACCAGGCTGCCGGGCCCCCGCGTCGACTCCGAGGAGCTGCTGCTGCTCGGCGACACCGCGCTGGTGGTGGGCCAGCGCAGCCTGGCCTACTGGGGCCCGCTGATCGACCGGAGGACCGGCCCGTGGACGGGAGCCGACGCCGTCACGCACCTGACCCGGATCGACCTGTCCGCGCCAGGGGCGCCGCGCGTCCTCGAGCACCAGCGCCTCGACGGGTCGCCGGTGGCGGTGCGGTCCTACCCCGACGGCACCGTGCGGCTCGTGCTGCGCACCGGCTACCCGGCCCTCGACTTCGTGATGCCCAACCGGCACCGCACCCGCCACGAGGCCACCCGGCTCAACCGCCGGATCGTGCGGCAGGCGCCGATCGACGCCTGGCTGCCGAGTGTCGGACGAGGCGACGGCTCGGGCCGCCAGCGGCTCGTCGCGTGCTCCGACGTGCGGCACCCCCGCAACCCGTCCGGATTCGGCACGATCACCGTGCTCACGCTCCCCGGCGGCGATCCCGGCGCCGCGACGAGCACCGCGGTCACGGCGGCGGGCGACCTCGTCTACTCCTCACTCGACCGGCTGTACGTCGCCACGCTCCGGTCGGGCTGGTGGGAACCCGCCGGCCCGGGCCGCTCGCGGCCTCCGTTGCCGAGGACGGCGGTGGACGCGTTCGCGCTCGACGGCAGCGGGACGGCGTACCTGGCGAGCGGCAGCGTGCCGGGCAGCCTGCGCGACCGGTGGTCCCTCGACGAGCACGAGGGCCGGCTGCGGGTCGCCACGGCCCTCGGTCGCAGCTGGCGTCCCCGGGAGAACGCCGTGTCCGTGCTGGCCGAGGACGGTGACCGCCTCCGCGTGGTCGGCTCCGTCCGAGGTCTCGGCCGGGGCGAGAACATCGAGTCGGTCCGGTGGTTCGACGACCTCGCGGTCGTGGTGACGTTCCGGCAGACCGACCCGCTCTACACCGTCGACCTCGCCCACGGCGTCCCGCGGCTGCTCGGAGCACTGAAGGTGCCCGGGTTCTCCGCCTACCTGCACCCGGTCGGTGGCGACCTGGTGCTCGGCGCCGGCATGGACGCCACCACGTCCGGATCCGGTCTCGGCGGACAGCTGGCGAGCTTCGACCTGCGCGACCGCCGTCGGGTGACGCGGGTCGACACGCACGGCTTCGGACGCGAGACCGAGGTCGTCGTCCGGGACCCGCGGTCGTTCACCTACCTGCCCGACCAGCGGCTCGCCCTCGTCCCGGTGGAGGAGGGGAACACCGGGACGACGGTGGTGCACAGCGTGCGGGTCGGGCGCGACGGGACGCTGCACCCGGCGCAGTCCTGGGAGCTGGCGCGTTGGTGGGGGGCCAACACCCGAAGCCTGCCGCTCGGCGACGGACGGGTCGCGCTCGTCGGCCGGGCCGTGCACATCGTGCACGCAGGCTGAGATCTCGGCGTACGTTGGGGGCATGTGCCGCAACATCCGCACCCTCCACAACTTCGAGCCGCCCGCCACCGACGACGAGGTCCGTGCCGCCGCGCTGCAGTACGTCCGCAAGGTCAGCGGCGCGACCCACCCCTCGCAGGCCAACCAGGCGGCGTTCGACCGCGCCGTCGCCGAGGTGGCCGCGACGACCCAACGGCTGCTCGACTCGCTCACCACGTCGGCGCCGCCCAAGGACCGCGAGGTCGAGGCGGCGAAGGCCCGGGCGCGGGCCGCGGTGCGCTACGGCTGAGCCATGACCGACCAGCGGATCCTCGACGCGTTCGCGGCCGCGCCCCGCGAGCGGTTCCTGCCGCACGGCGAGATGCGGTTCGCCGCGCTGGACCGGCCGCTCGACATCGGGCACGGCCCGACCAACAGCCAGCCGACGACGGTGCGGCACCTGCTGGAGCTGCTCGAGGTGGAGCCGGGCGACCGGGTGCTCGACGTCGGCTGCGGCTCCGGCTGGACGACCGCGCTCCTCGGCCACCTCGTCGGCCCGCGGGGGACCGTGGTGGGGGTCGAGATCGTGCCCGAGCTCGTCGAGTTCGGACGCGCCAACCTCGCGGCGGTCGACCTGCCGTGGGCCCGGATCGAGGCGGCCGACCCCGACGCGCTGGGCCGGCCCTCCGAGGCGCCCTTCGACCGGATCCTGGTGTCCGCGGAGGCGGCCGAGCTGCCGACGGCGCTGGTCGAGCAGCTGCGCGAGGGAGGGCTGCTGGTGCTGCCCGTCCGCGGCCGGCTCTGGGCGGTGCGACGGCCTGCGGGCTGGCCGCAGGTGCCGGCCGACGTCGTACGCCACGGCCACTACGCGTTCGTGCCGCTGCACGAGCCGGGCGCGCACGGCGAGCGCACCTAGCCGAGGCGTCGGCGGGCCCCCCGACGGCGGTCAGAAGGTCTGGCCCACCACGTCTCGCTCGTGCACCTGGTTGACCGCGGAGATCGCGATCCCGGTGAACGCGACGGCCAGGCCCATCACCTGCAGCACCTGGCCGATCCGGCCGATCTGCTCGCCGAACGGGAAAAGCGCGACGAACACGACGAGGAGCACCGGCACCCAGGTCGGGGTGCGCTTGGCGACGAACAGCGCGAGCGCGATCAACAGCAGGCCGAGGTAGAAGCCGGCGATCCAGCCGTAGAGGAAGATGTTCAGCCCGTTGTCGGCGGTGACCTGCTCCAGCTTGGAGTTCTCCAGCGCCCCCGCCTTGACCAGCGCGCGGAAGAACACCAGCAGCATGGCGTAGCCGGAGGTGCCGATGACGCCGATCGAGAACACGGCGATCGCGAACAGACCCAGCTTTCGGCCCCGCTTGGTGAACAGCGAGAGCAGCGCGGGCAGGCCGAGGGTCAGCGCCACCGAGGCGCCGAAGTACATCACCGACATGCCCAGCCAGCGACCGCCCTCCCGGCCCACGGTCGCCATGGTCTGCGCCGCGGTCGACCCGGCTTCCTGGGGGTTGAGAAGGGATCCGAACACCAGTGCCATCACGCCGATCACCAGGGCGGAGGCAGACAGGGGTACCCAGTCCGATCGCATGCGCACACCGTAGGCGCCGTTCGCCGGCCACGGGTCGCGAACCGGACAAATTCCCCGGGTGAGCCCGGCCACGCCTTCGCCGTCGCCGCCGGTTCATCCCGTTCGCGCCGGTTAGACCCCTGGGGACCCGCCCGTACGCTGGTTCCGTGGTCCAGCCCACCCCCGCCCTCCCCGCTCCGCACGCGCCGCTCACCGACGGCCTCGCCGGCGCGTACGACGTGCCGCGGGCCCTGGCGGCGCTCGCCGACCGTCCGGTGCTGGCCCTCTCCGGCGCGGGGATGAGCACCGACTCGGGCATCCCGGACTACCGCGGCCCGAACGCGCCGGCCCGCACCCCGATGACCTACGGCGAGTTCGTCTCCGGGCCCGAGGCGCGGCAGCGCTACTGGGCGCGCTCGCACGTCGGCTGGTCGCGGATGCGCACCGCCGAGCCCAACCCCGGCCACCGCGCGCTCGCCCGCCTCGAGGCCGAGGGCCGCGTCGGCATGCTGATCACCCAGAACGTCGACGGCCTGCACGAGGCGGCCGGCTCGCGCCGGGTCTGCGCGCTGCACGGCCGCATCGCCGACGTCCGCTGCCTCGGCTGCGGGACCAGGTCGCGGCGCAGCGCCCTCGCCGGGCGGATGGAGCGGGCGAACCCCGGCTGGGCCGACCGCCACCGCGACGTCGCCGATCGGCCCGACGGGGACGTGGCCCTCGACGAGACCGCCGACTTCGTCGTACCCGACTGCGAGCGGTGCGGCGGCATCCTCAAGCCCGACGTGGTGTTCTTCGGCGAGAACGTGCCCAAGCCGCGGGTCGAGCGCTGCTACGCGGCCGTCGAGCGGCTGGCCGAGCTCGGCGGGGCGCTGCTGGTCCTCGGCTCCTCGCTGACGGTGATGTCGGGGTTCCGGTTCGTCCGGCACGCCGCGAAGCTCGACGTGCCGGTGGTGATCGTCAACCGGGGCGCCACCCGCGCCGACGAGCTCGCCACCGTGAAGGTGGAGGTCGGCACCTCCCAGCTGCTCAGCCTGCTGTCGGGTGAGCCGCTCGACGCCTCCGCGACCGGATTCGGGTCAGCTGACGTCCCGGCGCACCGACAGCAGCATCCCCAGCCCGCCGAACAGCACGGCGTAACCGACCAGGACCAGCCCGCCGGCCCACCAGTCGAGGTAGTTCAGCAGTCCGTTGTCCGGTGAGGTCAGCGCC